>CAYMFF010000015.1:0-40914 GCA_964389575.1 uncultured Chitinophagaceae bacterium | reverse complement strand
CTCCTGCTGAAGAAGCGAAAGAAGAAGACAAAAAAGAAGAAGAATAAACTTTATAATTTTTACAAAAAACCTCGAAGCTTTGCTTCGAGGTTTTTTATTTTTACCTAATGAGAAAATTATCCATGTTATTTTTCATCTGTATTATTTTGGCATCTTGCAAAAATGAAACAGAAGGGCCTACTGCAACTAATGAAGGATTCAACGTATACTCCTCTGATAGTTTAGGATTTAGTATCGAATATCCGGACAACTTTGAACCCAAAGAAAATTTCAATCAGTACGTGCCGATTTCATTCTTTGAAATTATTACAGATTCTGTAAATGACCGATATCCAGAAAATATTTTGGTCAATATAGAACCGATTCCAACGAACGTTGTAATGCCTTTCAATGATTTTGTGACGGCCGGAAAAACTAAACTCAAGCTTGAAATCCCAGAAATTGAAATTTCAAATGAAGACAGTATAAACATAAACGGAATACCTACAGGAGTCTATACTTTTTACAGACCAAAAGAAGGTGGAGCCGATTTTAAAAGTAAAATGTTTGTTCTCGTTCAAAAAGACCGAGCGATCAATATTAGTTGTACATCGGTGGAAGAAAGTTTTTCGGAGTACGTACCTACTTTTGAGAAAATTGTTGGAAGCCTTAAATCCATATCGAAATAATGAAATACTTAGCTCTGGGTGACAGCTATACAATTGGCGAATTGGTTGAAGAAAAAAATAACTTCCCGCATCAAGTTGTTACATTATTAGCGGACCAAAACATATCACTTACATTAGACAAAACGATTGCCGTAACGGGTTGGACAACAAGTGAACTAAACGATGCTATTGCAAAGGAAAAACCAGATTCGGATTACGATTGGGTAAGTTTACTGATAGGGGTTAACAATCAATACCGTGGACAAGAAATTGAACGCTATGAAAAAGAGCTTTACAATTTGCTTGCTCAAAGTATTCTTTTTGCCAACGGGCGCGCTTCACGTGTAATCGTATTTTCTATTCCTGATTGGGGCATGACTCCGTTTAATACAAAGCGTGATGTTGCAACAGTTACTAAAGAAATTGACCAGTATAACGCCATTAAAAAGAAATGGGCTGAGCATTTTGGCTGTCCTTTCATTGACATAACACCTTTGACTAGAGAATTCTCTAAAGATGAAGAATACCTAACAGAGGACAAACTGCACTTGACCGGAAAAATGTATAAGCTCTGGGCAGAGAAAGCGGTGAAAATTATTGCTGATAATTCGTAAAGAATCCAACTAAATTATCCCACTTGTCATTACTTATTTAACTGACAAAGGTTGATTATATCCAGAATCTCCGAAAATAAATTGTAGCTGGACAGAACAAATGACAACTTAAAATCTGTTAGGGTTTACCCACAAAGAAACTTTCCAATAAAAAGAGTTGCATTATAATAATCACAATACAAACACATGATAAGATAATAGCCTTCAATCTAAGTGTTTTATTCGTTTGATTTCTAAGACCAACAATTGGCCAAATAAACAATATCAGACTAACAACTGCTATTCCAATATTAATCAGAATATATTCTGATTTGCCTAGACTATAGTACAAATGCATGGCACCCCATAACCCAGGCTTCTCAACCAAAGTATCACAAATAGTAAGCACACTCAGTAAAAAGTTAACAAGCCCAAACAATGAAGCCAAGAATAGAAAAATATTTCTAATCCACCTCATTACTTAAGTTTCTCAAAAATAGTATCAATTTTATCTTTAGGAATTATTCGTTGACCCTGCCAACCAGAAGCCACAAGGCGACCTCCCACTCTAGCTTCAAAAGAATTAATAATTTCTCCGCTATCTTTTATTTCTTCAAATGTCGCTGTGAACAACACTTTATCATTTATAAAAGCAGGTGATTTATGATCTATGGAAATTGACGTTCCAATTCCTTCTTCGCCCTCCTCTTTCATTTCTAAAACAAAAAGTCTTCCACTCCACTCAGCATCTCTGCATAAAGCAAAAGTGGAATAGACTTCATGTACTACTCCACTTTCAAATTTTGCCATGTCGTTTTGAGAAACAACAATGCTATGTTCTTTTTGATCTCCTTTGCTAAAAGGGTTTTTCATCTATTTTAAATATTTAAAGTTGGTCTTTGGTGTAATTTTTTTCAAAGACGCTACATATAATTTAATACAATGCTCTACATCATTTTTATGAACCGTTTCTACGGTAGTATGCATATAACGCAAAGGCAATGAAATGAGTGCGCTAGGAACACCACCATTACTAAATGCAAAGGCATCGGTATCCGTGCCGGTTACTCGAGAAGAAGCTTGTAATTGATAAGGAATTTTAGCTTTATCCCCGGCTACTCTAATTAATTCAAGCAATAAATTATGAACAGCAGGTGCGATACTTAAAACAGGACCTTTTCCAACATGAGCTTCACCCTGTGCTTTTTTATTCATCATAGGGGTTGTAGTATCATGCGTTACATCAGTTACTATTGCTACATTTGGCTTGATGGTTTCGGTAATCATTTTAGCCCCATTCAATCCTACTTCTTCTTGCACAGCGTTTACGATATACAATCCAAAAGGTAATTTAGTTTTACTTTCTTTAAGCATTCGAGCTACTTCTGCTATTATGACGCCACCCATTCTGTTATCGTGCGCACGCGCAATCCAATGACCATTATTGCCTTCTTCAAAGCCATCACGGAACGTTATAACATTCCCTACTTCAATTCCTAACTTCTCAACTTCTTCTTTAGTATTACAACCTGTGTCTAACCAAATGGTTGAAGTAGTAGGCTTTTTCTCATTTGTGCGAGGACGAACATGAATTGCAGGCCAACCAAACACGCCTTTTACTAACCCATTCTTTCTTGTATGAATATGCACACGCATGGCAGGTGCAATTTGATGATCACTCCCACCATTACGAGCCACATGGATAAAGCCGTCACTTGTAATATATTTTACATACCAAGCGATTTCATCAGCGTGAGCTTCAATGACTACTTTAAATTTAGCGGTTGGATTGATAACGCCAACAGCTGTTCCATAATTATCTACAAAATACTCGTCAATATAAGGTTTGATGTAATCTAACCAAATGCGTTGTCCAGGAGCTTCAAATCCTGTTGGCGCATAATTATTCATATACTCTTGAATAAAGTCCATTGACTTTTTTCCAAAAAAATCTTTCTTCTTATTAGTAGTACTCTTCTTTTTTTTCGCTTTTGCCATAGACAAACAAAGATGACCAATTTAGATTAAATAAAGAAATTCATTCCTAAATTGTGCATAATATATGAACTCGTTCAAACTATCCAATTTAAAAAATATTATTGTAGTCATTATGCTGTTGATAAGCTTCCCGACGCTTAGCCATGCACAAATAATGAAAGACGGAATTGCAAAAGCTGTTGGTGATTCTATTGAAAGTGCATTTAATCGATCTGATGTGACTTATATAAAAGATATCTTTAATCAACCGGCGTTCATGAAATCTATATTGATAGAAGATGAAGACAATAGTTCCCTAAAGGCGTTCAATGCTGGATTCATGTCAGCTAATCCAATCATAAAAATATTTGAGACTGTTGTAAAATCGATGGAGGCCAATGAAGATGAATATACTTTTATTAGCTACAATAATGACGAAGATGACAACTACTATCTAAGGTTTCGATTTAGTGGAGATGCCGGCGTGAATTATCATGAGTATTTACTGGAATTTGAATCTATGGACGAATACTTCGTAAGCGACTTATTTATTTATAGCACAGGACAATCGATGCGAGACTTATTATTACCCATTTATCAGGGCACAGCCTCCAGCTTTTTAAATAAAAAAAATGTTGATCAAGACAATTTAATTACTCGTGAAATATTAGTAAAACTATTAAGTATTAAAAGTGATATTGAGAACGACAAAATGAAGAAAGCCAGAAAAACCTTTACATCAATTCCGAAGCGTTATAAAAAAAATACGCTTCTACTCCAATATGCATTGCAACTGGTCGAAAGTGATGATGACTATCTTGAAATATTGAATAACCTAACCGACAACTCGCAAAACAAAGCAGCCATTTTTTTGCATGGCATTGATAAGTATTTTCTGACTAAGGAGTATCAGAAATCATTAAACGCTGTAGATAGTTTAGATTCTTATGTCGCCGATGATTACTTGGATTTGTATAGAGGTAGCATTTACGCGGAATGGAAGAAATATGATTCGGCTGAAAAGTATTTAGTACAACTAAATACTAATTATCCATATCTGGCAGAAGGCTACGATCAACTTTTAAGCTTATACAACGGCAATGCAGAATACAAAAAAGCCCTTGATATTGTAAAAAATTTGACTTCTACTTTTGAGGTGGATAAAAAAGAAACGCACAAACTGATAAAAAAAACATACCCAATCTTAACCAAACAAATCAGTTATAAAGAATGGTATAAATCTAAAAATAAGAAAATAGATAGCCCGTAAGCTTTTTGAAATGTTCAAAAATAAAACATCAATATTCTTTCTATTCTTATGTTACCTGATAATGGCATACACCGCTTTTATCCATCACCCTCGTTGGGAAGGGACGGACACGGAGGCAACAATAAGTTGGGATGCATCAGGCTATTATATGTATCTACCAGCTTTTTTCATTTATGATGACATTAAAGAATGTAAATTCAAAGACAGTATCCTTGCCAAGTACAAACCCACACCAAACTTTCAACAAGCCTTCATTCATGAACCTACTGGGAATTATGTAATGAAATATTCTGTGGGTCAGGCACTTATTATGTATCCATTTTTTTTGATAGCGGATAGTTGGGCCAAGCAATCATCGGAATATTTACCAGACGGTTTTTCATACCCTTATCAAAAATGTATTGGAATTGGTATGTTTCTTATTGCTTTAATAGGATTATTCTTTCTGAGAAAAGTATTGTTGCATTATTTCAAGGACGGCACGGTAGGTATTGTGTTATTACTTTATGTAATTGGAACCAACTACCTTAATTATAGCAGTGTGGACCAAGCCATGACGCACAATGCGTTATTCACTATCTATGCATTGCTTGTTTGGTTCACTATTCGATTTTATGAATCAAACAAATGGAAATTTGCTATTCTTATCGGCTTGCTTACTGGTTTAGCAACTTTAATTAGACCAACAGAAATATTATCATTAATTATTCCGATGCTTTGGGGTGTTTCTTCAAAAGAAGACTTTCAAAATCGTTTAGTTTTCATTAGGCAACATTTTTCTAACTATTTTATTGCGGCCTTTTTGTTTGGGAGTATCGTTTTTATTCAACCATTATATTGGCATTATGCCACCGGCGAATGGATAGTGTACAGCTATCAAGATCAAGGTTTCAGCTGGCTAAAACCTCACATTTGGGATTATGCAATGAGTTATCGTTGTGGATGGATTCGGTACTGCCCAATGATGATCTTGCCATTTCTTGGTTTATATTTCTTATATAAAAAAAAGAAAAGCAATCGCTGGGCTGTCATTTTATATGTGGCTTTGGCATTCTATATTACCACGGCTTGGGATGTCTGGGATTATGGCGGCACGGGAGGACGAGCGATGGTGCAACATTATGTAATATTGGCTTTCCCGTTTGCCAGTTTAATAGAATGGATTAATACCAAAAAATTATTACGAATCGGATTCTATGCTTTGACAATACTATTAGCCTATCTAAATATTTGGGCATTCCGAGCCGGCTCGGGTAATATTCAAGTTATGGGCGCCAGTCGACAATATTATTGGGCCACTGTTGGCCGATGGAGCGCTCCACAAAATGTAAAAAAACTATTGGATAATCGCTATTTATATAGAGGCGAAATTAAAAACCCCGATACACTTTACAGTATAAATTTCACTTCCGATTCATTAGATTATATACAGTTAAATAAAAATACCCAATTCTCAGAAGAGTACTCGTTCAAAAAACCCAATCAAGATTATGAATGGTTTCGAGCTTATACTTTTTTTGAATGCAAACTAAAACAATGGGATACTTGGAAACAAACGCAGTACATTTTAAAGTTCTATAACAACAATGAAGAGGTGCAATCCAACCTAATTCGTGTACATCGTTTTATTACGCATGGCGAGAAAAAAGAAATCTACTTAGATGCTAAGCCTCCAAAAGAATGGGATAAAGCGGCTATTCTTTATTGGAATGCTGGTGGGGACCAAGAAATTAAAATGAGGAATGTGCGGGTAATTGGCTTTAATGAATAAAACCTAATGGGCCGGGACAGCTGATAATTTTTCAGCCAAGGTGCCATCAGGATTAATTTTAAAAGCTGCCGGAATATCCGAAACACCATACTTTCTTGAAAATTCATTCGTAGCCACAAAGCCACTAACTTCTTCAATTTGATACTTCCACGGGAAATTCAATTTATCAGATACTCTGCTCGCCTGGCCAGCTTTTTTTTCTAAAGCAATACTTACAACTTCAACAGAAGGATCATTATTTGCATTGTAAAAATCTACCCAATGCGGCAACTCAGCCCGACAAGGCGGACACCAACTTCCCCAAAAAACTAGGTAAACTGTTTTTCCTTTTAAGTCTGATAATTTAAAATCTTCACCCGATACAAGTTTGGCAGAAACGGAAGGAGTTTCTTCTCCGACAACAGCCTTGTTTCTAATGAACATAAAGCATCCTCCGGCTACCAAAGCTAGTAGAATAATAAATAAAATTGTTTTACTCATAAGTATAGGACGTTACTAAAATAAATCTCTTTCAATTAAACAAAAAAACTTTCAAAACTCAACTAAACCGCAAACTACCAATTCACAAAAGCACGATTAAAAATATCATCTTTTAACTCATCGGTTATAGTCTCAATTAAAGAAGATTCAACACTTTGAAAATTTTGGCTTGCATCAAAATCTGCAAATCGAGAAAATGTCTGTGTGAAATTATTTTCTTTCTTTAATCGATTTTCAAATATGATATTCACTCCTATTGTTAGCCGATTTTTGGCTGACGTTTCCGTACCCGTTATCGAAGCAACGGTCACATTATAAGTCGTAATACTTCCTTTAATATCATAATCAGCTTTGTCATTATCTACTTGTGCTAGTGAAGACAAAGAAGTAATGTGTTGTCTGATTTTTTGAGTAAAGGTTGCACTAAGTGCTGGCGCTACGGTAGGAGCTTTATTTTCTATAAAATGAATATTGATAGTATCACCCTCCACAACAGCACCTGTTAAGCTATAAAAACCGCAGGACGAAACTAGACCAATCGTAAAAAGACCTAATATTAAAAAAGCGTTCTTTCTAAATATCGACATCATACTCCTTGATTTTTCTGTACAATGTACGTTCGCTAATTCCTAATTCTGCCGCCGCATTGCGTCGTCTGCCTCTGTGCTTTTTAAGCGCTTTTAAGATTAATGACTTTTCATTTTCAGCTAAGTCTAATACATCTTCTACTTCTTGCGCACTACTGGTAGCTTGATTTCCTTGCGAGATAATTATGGGTTGATTACCTTCTGCTTGTTGCATTTCATGTTCATGCATGGGTACCTTTCCTGGTAAATATGAAGATTGTGATTCTCTATTTTCCGCTTGGAAGCTCTGCTCACCTTGATAGGCTTGAGCGGTGCTTGGATTCTTCATAATTTCGAAGAACATTTTCTTTACATCGGTTACATCTTTCTTCATATCGAAGAATAACTTATACAACAAGTCACGCTCTGAACTAAAAGAGGCATTATCATCTTGCCCATTGCCTGGAATAACAGCGGGTAATTTTGTTTGATTATCTTCCGGAATAAAAAACTGTAAATCTTGTAAGCTCACTTTTTTAGACTGACTGAGCACTGAAATTTGCTCTGCAATATTTTTCAACTCCCGAATATTTCCAGGCCATGAATAAGCAACTAAAGCTTGTTGGGCATTTTCGTCTAACTGTACCGATGCCGTTCGATATTTCCCTGCAAAATCAGAAGCAAATTTTCTAAATAGTAAATTGATGTCATTTTTTCGATCACGTAATGCTGGCACTCGAATTGGAACCGTACTTAAACGATAAAATAAATCTTCTCTAAATTTACCAATAGCAGCTTGCTCTTTTAAATCTTTATTGGTAGCCGCAATTACACGAACATTCGTTTTTTGCACTTTACTACTACCCACTTTTATATACTCTCCCGATTCTAATACTCGCAATAATCTTGCTTGTGTACCCATTGGCATTTCGCCTATTTCGTCCAAGAAAATTGTACCGCTATTCACGGTTTCAAAATATCCTTTACGATCTCCCACTGCCGATGTAAATGCTCCTTTTTCATGACCGAACAATTCACTATCAATCGTCCCTTCAGGGATAGCGCCACAATTAATGGCGATAAAAGGCTCATGCTTTCTATTACTAAAACCATGAATTATCTTCGAAAAAACTTCCTTACCGACTCCACTTTCACCAAGTATCAAAACGGTTAAATCCGTATTGGCTACTTGATGCGCAACTCCTAAGGCATAGTTCAATGCAGGATCGTTGCCTATAATCTCAAAACGGTTCTTTAAGGACTGTAATTCTTGGTTTTGAAGCATAATTCTAAAAAAGAATGACAAAAATACAGATAAGTATGACAAGAAGTGTATAAAATCGCGTTAATTGAGAGTTCAATTAGTTGAAAGTTGAATACTGATAGTTGAAAATGAAATTTTGGGTTCAACGGCTGTTATTCTGAAAAACCTTGCGGAGCTTGGTTTATTCAGAATCTTGGGGCAGCACAGTTGTTCCTCATTGGTAATCTTGCTTCCCATTGTGAGTTGACAAATTGGGAACGTTACCCCTCAATACGAAACCTAAACTTTGCGAGCAAAGCGAGTTTTCATTTAGATTAATTAATACGGAATTACAATTACCTCTCCTTGCTTATCCAATAATTCGATTTTTTTCGGCAACTCTTTTTTGAACTTTTGATTAGGATACAGATGATAAATACCTATCGTTTTTGCTGGTACGGTTAGTTTTTTTTCTTGCGCATCTAACATAATCCATGAAGGAACAAAGGCCCAATCCAATTCTTTCATGCCGGCAACTGTAGCGGCACTTTCTGTATCACCTGATAAGAAAATTCGCTTGCCATGCCAAGTTATTATATAGGAATAGTGCTTCAATGAAAATCTGTGCTTCGTTTTTATTTTTTCAATCCTAAAGCTAGAAAGCGAATTCAACTTTTTTAATCGACCAATATTTCCAGAGCCATACTTTTTAACCGCCTTTTCTTTCTTGAGTTTTTTAATAATTTTTCTTGAATAATGATCAGCATGCCTATGCGTAAAAAGCAAAATAGCATTAGACTGTACGCTGTCTATTTCTGCGGCATTATATTTCATATAACCGTAAGCTCCAGATTTGTAAGGAAAGTCAGTATAAAGATTTACGGTACCATCTGTCATGTATAGACCACAATTGCCTATGAACTTTATTTTTATTTCATTAGACTGACAGAAGCCCTTATTTGAAAAACAAATCAAACATAAAGTGAAAATTATTGTTACCAAGCTTTTTATCATAATGAACCAATATATTTTGCCCTTTAAATTAAGCTTAGAAATGATTAAAATGAAACGATTTATAAGAGAATGAATGAAAAGTGCAATTGGACGAGCTATTGTTGAAGAACCCCAGAAATTATAACCAGCATATGATTAAAGTTTAGGCAATTTAGTCAGAAGGGTTTTGGCGGCTTCATGCAAATAGAATTGCTCTACATCTTGATTTTCTTTAAGTTTGAAATAAATAATTTCGTATTGAATTTTTCTCAAATCATGAAAGCGTAATTCAAACCCATAATCTACCGGATGATAAGCGTTATACAAGGTTACTTTTAAACGCTCTTTTGAATAAACAATCTCATCTGAAATAACAGTACCATTTTCTTGTTCAGAATGATGGACTTCTGGTAAACCAAACCCGAAATCCTCAATTAAATAATTAAACAGCTTTTTTGATTTTTCTAAAAAATTTATTCTTCGCTGCTTATAAATCTCCCGACGTCATATTAGATAAAGTTATTCTGCTATCTCCCCAAACAAAGTAGCCGAAGAAACTTTAGTAATTTCAACCATAACATAATCTCCTTTCTCAGCCTCTCCCTTCGGGAAAATCACTAATTTATTCTGATCTGTTCGACCTTGAAATTCTTCAGGGTTCTTTTTACTTGGTCCTTCTACCAAAATATTATAAGTCTTGCCCAGCGTTCTTTCATTGCTTAGCAAGGCATGCTTTCTATGTAAGGCCACAACCTCAGCGAGTCTTCGTTTTTTTACATCTTCAGGGATATCATCTTCGTATCTGCGCTCAGCCAAAGTCCCCGGTCGCTCGCTATAAAAATACATATACGCCAAATCGTATTGACAGTATTCCATAATGCTCATGGTTTCTTGATGCTCTTCTTCAGTTTCGGTACAAAATCCAGTGATAATATCCGTGCTAATGCCACAGTCTGGAATCAATTCTTTGATCCGATCTACTTTGGATAAATACCACTCACGGGTGTAGGTTCTATTCATTAATTGCAGCACTCTAGTACTTCCACTCTGCACCGGCAGGTGAATGTAGTTGCAAATATTATCGTGCTTTTTTATCGCATATAAAACATCGTCCGTAATATCCTTGGGATGTGATGTACTAAAACGCACTCTCAAATCTGTTCCTACTAAGGCAACTTTTTCTAATAAATCAGCAAAGCTCACTTCTTCTGTTTCTAATTCTCCGTTGTCATCAATAGAGTTGCTTGTCCAATTATATGAATCTACGTTTTGACCCAACAAGGTTACTTCTTTATAACCTTTATCATATAAATCTTGTGCCTCCACTAGTATGGAACGATAATCTCTACTGCGTTCGCGCCCTCTTGTAAAAGGCACTACACAAAACGTACACATATTATTACAGCCCCGCATAATAGAAATAAATGCGCTCACGCCATTACTATCTAATCTCACTGGGGAAATATCGGCATAGGTTTCCTCTCTAGAGAGCAAAACATTTACCGCTTTTTGTCCGCCGCTTGCTTCTGCAATTAAATCAGGTAAAGAGCGATAAGCATCAGGCCCAACGACCATATCAACGAGCTTCTCTTCTTCGAGCAGTTTCGCTTTTAAACGTTCAGCCATGCAGCCCAACACACCTACTAATGGGCGTTGGTTTTTCTTTTTCTTTTTTAGACCTTTAAAATGCTTTAAACGATGACGAACGGTTTGTTCCGCTTTGTCTCTTATAGAACATGTGTTTAAAAGAATTAAATTGGCTTCTGTAAAATCTTTGGTTGCACCGTATCCATTTTCGTATAAAATGCTCGCTATGATTTCGCTATCATTAAAATTCATGGCGCAGCCATAACTCTCGATATAGAATTTTTTATCGAATTGATTAATTGTATCAATTGGTTTAAAAGCTTCTCCTTGTTTTGCTTCTTCTAATAACTCTCCACGCGAACTCATAATGGCTACCAAAATTAGCCAATTCGCTCGAAACCTGTTAGGTTTGTAATGCTTTAAAAAAAATTGAAGAGCTATTCAACCTTAGAACCTTTAAGCTGGTGAGTAAAAACTGAACAGATTTTAGTAACACCGTATCGCAAATCCTTAGTTAAGGCTTGCCAAGTACTTTTCTATTTATTAAAAAATATCTATATTAAGCTCACTTAAAAATTACAAACTATGGTAAACGCAAAACATATGGCCACCTTTTTATTAGGTGCCGCAGCCGGAGCAGCTTTTTTGAAATACAAAACAATGAGCGAAGAAGAGAAAGAAGAAATGATGGAAAAATTCAAAGCCAAGGCGGAAGAATTTAAATCGCAAGCAACAGATACCGCTGAAAAAGCGGAAGGTTATTTTGAAGAACTTATGAGCAAAAGTGGCGACGCAATGAAAGATATGATGGATAGTTCGGAGAGCTTTTTTGATGACTTGTTTAAACCAAAAGATAATTCCGACGGAGAAGAAGCAAAAGCTTAAAACACGGGTAAAGGCTAAGTTTGTTAATACTTAGCCTTTTTTTCACACTTGATTTAAAAGTGCGTTAAAAAAATTTACAACTGTTTTTTAGAATAATTTTCGTTCCTAATTTTGTATAAAACAAGAAAGAAATATGAAGAAGATTTTTGGAATAATATTGGTCGCAACACTGACAACAGTAGCAACATTAGCGATTGCTAAGAACTACTTTTTTGATTCACCTCAAGTAAATGCGCAAGCAAGCAATCATGGTTATGATCTAAAAAATACTAGTTATAATGAACCTGCTCCAGATCCAGTGGCTCATGGTGGTGGTTACGTAAACTTAGAAACCGCAGCGGCAAAATCTACAAAAGCGGTGGTGCATATCAAAACAAAATCAAAAGCTCGTGCTGCGCGCTACAACGATCCATTCGAAGATATGTTTGGTAGTTTTTTTGGTCAACGTCGACAAGCCATGCCGCAATCCTCTTCTGGATCAGGTGTAATAATAAGTGGCGATGGCTACATTGTAACGAATAATCATGTAATTGATGGTGCTGATGAAGTTGAAGTAACCTTTAATAATAAAAGAACCGTTACGGCTAAAGTAATTGGCAAAGACGCTTCATTTGATTTGGCAGTTCTAAAAGTAGAAGAAAATAATCTTCCTCATTTGTCTTACGGAAATTCCGATAATGTAAAGTTAGGAGAATGGGTTTTGGCTGTTGGTTATCCCTTGAATTTAGAAACAACTGTAACTGCTGGTATTGTAAGTGCAAAGCACAGAAACATTGGCATTAACCAACGTAAAAGCGGTCGAAACGCGATTGAAAGTTTTATACAAACAGACGCGGCTGTTAATCCTGGAAATTCAGGTGGGGCCTTAGTAAATGCGAATGGTCAATTAATTGGCATTAATTCTGCCATTGCTTCTCCAACGGGTAGTTATGCAGGTTATTCATATGCTATTCCCGCAAACCTTGTAAAAAAGGTTGTGAATGATATGATTGAGTTCGGTAATGTTCAACGCGCTTATTTAGGAGTAAATTTTGTAGATGGCAAAAGTGCTACGAAAGAAGTACGTCAGAAATACAACTTAGATAATATAGACGGTGTGCTTGTAGCAAATGTGATTGATGAAAGTGGTGCAAAAAAAGCCGGTGTAAAAGAAGGAGATGTCATTAAAAGTATTGACAACAGTCCAATACGAACCGGCACGCAACTGCAGGAGCGCATTGCAGGCAAAAGACCTGGAGAACGAGTTTCTTTGCTGATTGAAAGAAATGGCAAAACGATTACTAAAAGTGTAGAGCTAAGAAATAATTTGGGGAATACCAAAATTGTAAAGAAAGAAGCTTCTGCTAGTTTTGATAAACTAGGCGCAAGCTTTAGAGACTTAAGTAATGCGGAAAAAAGACGTTATAACTCAAATGGTGTGGTAGTCTCTGATTTACAACGCGGTGTAATGGCGTATTCTAGAATTAAGAAAGGATTTATTATAACTAGTATAAATGACCGTGAGGTTAAAAATGTAACTGAGTTGAAAAAAGCATTTAGCTCGGGTAAGGAATTCCAAGTTGGTGGTTTTTACCCAGGTTCTGGAAGCAATTATTTCTATCAGTTTAGAATGCAATAAATCAAAATAATAAGTTGCAATAAAAAATTAGGGACTCAGATTTGGGTCCCTTTTATTTATACATTAAACTACTTCTTTAATGGGTTAATATCTCAATTATCAATTCGTGGCACGCCAATTGACCTATATAATAGGTATGCCCAGCAATGGGCTTGAACACTAATTTTACTGACAAAAAGATAGTTATATATGAGTTTTGACCGACAATATTTCGCAAATCAAGGAGAGGATATAGAAGTTATGCCAATTGTTCCGTTAACGGAAGAAGAGCTTACGGACGAAGAGAAAAAAAATCTTCCTACCTCAGATCTTACCATTCTAACCTTGCGCAATATGGTATTATTCCCGAATGTGGTAATTCCTATCACTGTATCTAGAGATAAATCTATGCACGCCGTAAAATATGCGGATAAGAATGGAAAGTTCATTGGCGTAATCGCGCAAAAAGATGATAAAATAGATGAACCTACTGGAGCTGATTTATTCACCAAAGGAACGCTAGCACAAATTATCAAAACGATTAAAATGCCCGATGATAGTATCACTATTTTCATTCGTGGGCAGGTACGATTTGAAGTAAATAGCATTTCGCAAGAAAACCCCTTCTTCAAAGCCGATGTAAGGTATTTAGAAGATATCATGCCCAAGCCGAACAAGGAGTTCAAGGCCATGACGGATAGCGTGCGTGAGATGGCAGAACAAATTATGCAAAAATCTCAGAATGTGCCACCTGAAGCGGGTATAATTTTGAAGAATATTGAAAATGTCGCTTTTTTAAATCACTTCATTTCTTCCAATTTAAACAGTACCCTTCTTGAAAAACAAGAGATGCTAGAAATGGACGATTTTCAACGGCGTACCGAAATGCTATTGCAATTGTTGCAAGTAGAATTGCATCATGTGGAGCTAAAAAATAAAATTACCAATCGTACCAAGCAAGACATTGACAAGCAACAACGTGAGTATTTCTTGCAGCAGCAAATGAAATCAATTAAAGAAGAGCTTGGTGGAGATAGCAACGACAGAGAAATTAGGGATTTAGTTCACCGAGCAGAGAAAATTAAATTAAGTAAAACAGCTCGTGAGTTATTTGACAAAAGCATTCAAAAGTTAGAACGAATGCACCCGACTACACCTGATTATTCAATAACGTATAATCATTTAGATTTAATTCTAGACTTGCCGTGGGACACTTATACAACAGACACGTATGATATTCCCAAAGCAAGAAAGATATTAGACGGCGACCACTATGGAATGCATAAAATAAAGGACCGACTGCTAGAATATCTTGCAGTACTGAAACTAAAAGGCGACATGAAATCTCCAATTTTATGTTTTGTAGGTCCTCCTGGGATTGGGAAAACATCATTGGGAAAAAGTATTGCCCATGCGATTAATAGAAAATACACACGTCTGAGCTTGGGAGGCATGCATGATGAAAGCGAATTACGCGGTCACCGAAAAACGTACATTGGCGCCATGCCAGGCAGATTGATTCAATCGTTACGAAAAGTAAAAACCTCTAACCCTGTATTTATACTAGATGAAATTGACAAACTAGGACGCGACTTTAGAGGTGACCCTAGTTCGGCTTTATTAGAAATTTTAGACCCAGAACAAAATCACACCTTTTATGACAATTATCTTGAATTAGAATATGATTTAAGTAAGGTTCTTTTTATTGCTACAGCAAATAGCTTACAAGACATTCAACCTGCATTGCGCGATCGATTAGAAATAATTAATCTAAACGGATACGCAGTTGAAGAAAAAATTGAAATCGCTAAAAAACACTTAATTCCGAAGCAAAAGATTGCACACGGATTAAAAAAACATAAAATCGGGATGGGGAATCCAACGGTACGAAAGATAATTGAAGATTATTCTCGTGAGAGTGGTGTTCGAGAACTCGATCGCCAAATAGCCTCTGTCATGCGCAATATCGCTATGCGAGTAGCTACTAATCCACGAAAAAAAGAATTTAAAATCACACCAGAAGATATCGTTGAAATACTGGGTAAGGCCAAGTATAACATTGAGTTGTACAAAAAGAATAATCCTGCGGGTGTTGCCGTTGGGCTAGCTTGGACCTATGTAGGTGGTGATATATTATTTATTGAAACAGCCAAAAGCAAAAGCAAAGCCGGACTAACCCTGACAGGTAATTTAGGTAATGTAATGAAAGAAAGTGCCATGACAGCACTGACTTTCTTGAAAGCAAATGCTAAAAAATACGACATTGAAGACAAAGCACTAAGCGAGAGTCATTTCCACATACACGTACCTGAAGGTGCAACCCCTAAAGATGGTCCCAGTGCTGGCGTAACGATGTTGACATCGCTGTATTCAATTATCACTGGTAGAAAGGTAAAGAAAAACTTGGCGATGAGTGGCGAGATAACCTTGCGTGGACAAGTTTTACCAGTTGGTGGGATTAAGGAAAAAATATTGGCCGCTAAACGAGCCGGCATCAAAGAAATCATATTATGCAAGGATAACGAAAAGGATATTCTTGAAATACCACAAGAATTTATCAAAGGACTTACGTTTCATTACGTGGATCAAATGGAAGAGGTGCTTGACATTGCTATCACATAATTTTTGAACAATGCACTGAGACAAAAGAATAAAGGCTACCATTTGGTAGCCTTTATTAGTTATAATGAATTTAGTTATGAAACATTATCGTTTCACAATCTTAGCAGTCTTAGTTCCACCTGGAGCAGTAATCGCTACCATATAAACTCCTTTTGAGATACTTGACATATCTACAGTCAGTTTATTTTTTCCTCCTTCAAACTGTACCATTGTACTTTGAACAATGCGACCATTTAAGTTGATTACTTTAACTATTCCTGTACCCGATTTCAAGGCTGTATAGTTCAAGTTAGCGGTACTTCTCACAGGATTTGGATAAATATTTAATTCATCACCTGCTTTGGTTATATCTTTTGTAGAAGTTGGCCATTGTGTTGACAAGGTCGTTGACATAAATGTTCCTCTTCCATAGGTTCCCGTGTAAACAATTTCGCCACTGTAATAACCATTAGGTCCATCTAAAGTTGGCTTAACTGCAATTTGCATTACAGCAGCACGCGGATGCCATTCATTCTCGTCACCGGAAATATTGTTTAGTTCAACCCAACTTGCTCCGCCGTTCTCAGTTCCCCATACTCCCAAATCAGTACCAACCAAATAATGGTCAGGTTCGTCTAAAATAGCGGCCGAGTAAACAGGCATCGCCGGAAGACGTCCAGTACCTATTCCTTGAATTGAAGCAACTGTTGGCGAGGCTGCTAAAGCGTTTGTAGAACGGAATACGTGATTTGCTACTCCGTATCTAGGAGTAGTAATAATCAATTCACTACCATCTTCATTACATTCTAAATCTGTAATGTGCCCACTAAAAGGACCCGTGATTTGAGTAACTACAAAATTGGTATCCATTGAGAAATTACCAAATGGTATAGCCGTATTATTTGGCTCGTATAAACCTGTTGTATCATCATATTTATACTTAGTATCGAATAAATCAATGCCAGTAATTCTAAATACAGCACCACCACCAGTACCTACAAATGCAACCTTACCATCATCACTGAGCGTAACAGCAGAGTAAGAAGAAGCAGCCGTATGAAGCGGGAACCATACATTGGCAGTATTAACTATTGCTCGTTGCGTAAACCAAACATTTTGGTTCAATCCTATAAACAATACCGATTTGGTAGCTGTACCATTATAATTTTCTTTAAGTGTTACTGGCGATATCCAAGGTCCACCTTCATCAGGCTCTCCATCAACGTTGTTAGCTGGAAGTCTATCAATATTAGCATCAAATGGTGAATTATAAGCGGCAGTAGAAGTTCCTCCATCAGTGGTACCTCGTAAAACACCAAACTGAGAAGTTCCAAAGAAATACTTCGTGTTTATATCACTGGCTGCACCTCTCATTCCGTCACCACCAAATGCATCCTTACTTCTATTAGGAGAATTAGCAACATCTCCATTTATTAAGTTGGTACCATTATCCTGCGTACCAAATATGATATGACCTAATACGTTTGCAGCTACACCATAACATTGCGCCGTAGCATAATTCTTATTCTTTTCAATAAAAAATGGGAAAGGTTGCGTACAATCCGCTGTTCTAAAAAATCCACCATCAGTAATCACATACATTTCATCCGGAGCAGAAGGATTAAATTCAATACCGTGCATATCTGCATGCACATAACGGCCATTTTGTATAGCATTAGAAGATTTTACCCAGTAGGCTATTGGCTCCCAAAGATTTGATGGCGTGTAACGGTATAAGTCTAATTGACCACCAACAAAAACCATATCTGGATTTGTAGGGTGAATACCCAAAGCAATATTATAATTTCCTTGAGAACCTAATGGGTTAAAAGTTTGAGAACCTCCAACACCAATAGCTGTCCAATTTTGACCTTTGTCGCTAGACTTATAAATTCCTTTAGTTTGTCCTCCACTGCTCATTACACAGTACATATAATTATTATCGCTGGGCGACACTTCAACCTCAATTCTTCCGATTCCACCAGAACCTGGTAAACCACGAGCCGTAGTATTAATTCCAAGATCAAAAGTAGCACCACCATCAGTTGATAAGTACATTTGACTGCTGCTAGAAGCTAAAATCACACTTCCGTCAGAGGAAATATCAACGTCC
Organism: uncultured Chitinophagaceae bacterium; assembly: GCA_964389575.1. Lineage (GTDB taxonomy): Bacteria > Bacteroidota > Bacteroidia > Chitinophagales > Chitinophagaceae > JAGNRR01. The sequence continues at coordinate 22,591 of CAYMFF010000015.1, read as the reverse complement.
AAAAAGGGAATCGATGGGATAATAACTTTTGACCAAGAAGTTCCTCCATCTTTTGTTTCATATAAACCACGATTGATAGCTGCATAAATATGATTTGGGTCCGTTGGGTGGGCAGTAAGACGATTAATATAAGTCCAAGTTCCACTTATGTTATCGAAAGGAGGCTGTGTAGCGGTTAGTAGGTTAGAAGATAATCCACCATCGGTAGATTTGAATATTCCACCACCAGGAATTCCACCACCTTGACCAACACCACTTATATTAGCAAAGCTTTCACCCGTTCCGTAATATACATCTCCATTAGCTGCCTGGGTAATACAACTGACGCTCATTCTTGATGCCGAATCCATTCCAGCCATTTTATTCCAATCATCACCCCTATTCGGCGAAGTCCAAAAACCACCACTGGTTTGACCCATGTACAATTTATTGGCGTCATTTATATCTATGTAAACTGCACGTGTTCTTCCTCCGATATTATCCGGACCTCTTTCTTGCCATTCTAGCATAGGAAGCGCCGTCGTTTTGAAAGCATTGTCACGATTTAATTTAACCTGCTTCAAAACAGCATTGATATCTTCAGTTTCAATTTTTCCGGTTAACGGATTGGCTCTCATTTCTTGGAAAAAGTCAAAACTTCCTTTTGCTTCAGCTAATTCTTTTTTTGACTTTTCTGCCTTTGCTTTCGCAAAATATTCGTTCGCTTTTTTCTTTGTGTTTATAGATAAAGCAACAACCATAACCAACGCAAGAGCGGTAACCGATAATAAGATAGATTTATTATTCATTTATATTAATTTTAACCTAGCTAAAGTACCATCTAATTGCCGTTTGACGAAAAATATTTCTATCACATTTGGGTAAAATTTTTATGACAATGAATGGAATCATTAAAATTAATCCTATAAATTTGAGAAAGTAAAAAGTAAACAGTGATGAGCGATTATAACAACGAAAATATTTTTAGTAAAAGATTACGAGCCGGAAAGCGCAGAACGTATTTTTTTGATGTCAGAACTACGAAAAATAATGACTATTTCGTAACCTTAACAGAAAGTAAGAAGCGCTATGACGGGGATGGTTATGATCGTCATAAGATTTTCCTTTACAAAGAGGACTTTAATAAATTTATGGATGCTTTATCCGAAACGATTAATCATGTAAAAACTGAATTAATGCCTGATTTTGATTTTGATTCATTCAATCATGAAGACTACGAAGAGAATCAAAACGCTCCTGCTTCATCCGCCCCAGCACCTGCTGCTGAACCGATACAAGCAAACACTGAGCCAGCAGTAGAAGAAGTAGCGCAAGAAATTGCTAACACGCCTATTGAAGAGTCAAACCATGTAGAAAGTGAATCATCAGAAAATCCTTCTGCTAGTGATGAAGCTCAAACTTGGTAAAATTCTGAGTTAAGTTAAGCTAAACTTTCTGTCAACCCTTTTTTAGTTCATCTTGAACGAAAAGGATTACTTTTGATTTTTCTTTTTTTATGCAGAAAAACATTCGCAACTTTTGTATTATAGCCCACATTGATCATGGTAAAAGCACCTTGGCAGATCGTCTGTTAGAGCACACGCAAAGTGTGACCGAACGAGACATGAAAAATCAGCTCTTGGATGACATGGATCTTGAGCGTGAAAAAGGTATCACGATAAAAAGCCATGCTGTACAGATTGATTATGAACGCGATGGCGTGCAATACACTCTTAACCTAATTGATACGCCCGGGCACGTTGACTTTAGCTACGAGGTAAGTCGTGCATTAGCCGCTTGCGAAGGTGCGCTGCTTTTGGTAGATGCCGCACAAGGTATTCAAGCACAAACAATTAGTAATTTATACTTGGCCATCGAAAACGATCTTGAAATTATTCCAGTCATAAATAAGATTGATATGGAAGGTGCTATGGTAGAAGAAGTTCAAGATCAAATTTTAGATTTAATCGGTGGTAATGTAGAAGATATTTTATTAGCTAGTGCTAAAAATGGTATTGGAATAGACGAAATCTTAGAAGCAGTAGTGAACAGAATTCCTGCACCTAGTGGCGATGAAAAGGAATCATTACAAGCCCTGATTTTTGATAGTGTATTCAATAGTTTCAGAGGAATTATAATTTATTATAGAATTTTTAGAGGAACGATAAGTAAAGGAGAAAAAATCAAATTCTTAAACATGGATAAGGATTATGATGCCGATGAAATAGGTGTTTTGAAACTGAAGCCTGAGCCCAAAGAAATATTAAAAGCCGGTGATGTAGGTTATATTATAACGGGTATTAAAAATGCTAAAGAAGTTAAAGTAGGTGATACCATCACCAGCGCAGCAAACCCTACAACACTTGCCGTTAAAGGATATGAAGATGTAAAGCCAATGGTTTTTGCCGGAATTTTCCCAGTAAATACCGACGATTTTGAAGAATTAAGAGAATGTATGGAGAAGCTTCAATTGAACGATGCCTCTCTCACATTTGAACTTGAAACTTCACAGGCCTTAGGGTTTGGTTTCCGATGTGGTTTCCTTGGATTATTGCACATGGAAATTATCCAAGAAAGGTTGGAACGCGAATACAATCAAATGGTGATTACTACGGTTCCGAACGTAAGTTTCATTGCCCATACTTCCAAAGGAGAAACGATAACTGTAAATAACCCATCGGAAATGCCTCCGACCAACATACTGCAGACAATTGAGGAGCCTTTTATCAAAGGGCAAATTATTACCAAACCTGAATACATTGGTAATATAATGAACCTTTGTATTGGTAAAAGAGGTATTATTCTGCATCAAAACTACATCACTGAAAGTCGTGTTGAGCTTGAATTTGAACTACCACTTACTGAAATTGTTTTTGATTTTTATGATAAATTAAAAAGTCAAACTAGAGGCTATGCTTCATTTGATTATACGCCTATTGGCTACCGAGAAAGTGATATTATCAAAATGGATATTCTCTTAAACAGCGAAAAAGTAGATGCTTTAAGCGCATTAATTCACCGTGACAGAGCACAAGATTTTGGAAGAAAACTTTGTGATAAATTAAAAGAATTATTACCACGTCAGCAGTTCTTAATAGCCATTCAAGCTGCTGTTGGGGCCAAAATTCTAGCACGAACCAATATATCCGCTATGCGTAAAGATGTTACTGCCAAATGTTATGGTGGCGATATTTCTCGTAAACGTAAATTGTTAGAAAAACAAAAAGAAGGTAAAAAACGAATGCGCCAGATTGGAAATGTTGAAATTCCGCAAGAGGCATTCCTAGCAGTATTGAAGCTAGACGACTAGTTGGGCATTTTAAGGTGTAAAGTAATTGTCAAAGACGAATAGGCATTTGCCTATATGCATCAATATCCGCATATTTGAGCTATAAAAATTGAATTTTATGAAAAAAATGAAAATGTATTTAATGACGGCCTTGTTAGGTGTTGCCACTTTATCAATGGTATTTACGTCATGTACCGAGGATAATTGTAAAGATGTTTACTGTGGAGATAACGGTGGACTTTGTAACCCAGATGATGGCTCTTGTGATTGTCCTGTTGGTTATGAAGGAGTTGCTTGTGGTGAAAGATCAAAAACTAAATTTTTGGGATCTTATCAAGGTACAGGAAGTGACGACCAAGGTGGTACTTACAGCAATTGGACTGTAAATATTACAGAAACAGATACTACTAGCACAACAGCAATTAATATTGCTCTCTTGGATGACATGAACGTTCAACAATTAACTTTTACTGGTTCTATTGATGAAAACGGAATCATTACATTAGATAATAAAACAACTACTAACTTCTTGTATACCTTAGGTTCAGGAACTGTGACTGCTGGCTCTTTTATGAATATTACTTTTAAAGAGGCGGACAATCCAGGAGGTACTAACCCGTTTATCTACACGTTTAACAACATGATTAAGCAGTAGTAGAATAACAATTAAAATCATAAAGGGAAGTTGTCAATGGCAACTTCCCTTTTTTTATTCATTTACCACCTATTCTTTAAATTGGTTATCACTCTTATTTAAAAATAAACATCTGTGGCAAACACTTTCTAATAAAGCTTGCCTATTTTATACTTATAAAACACTAATTCACCGATTGTTCTTACGATACATTAGCACCTCAAATAAAAGAAGGAAACCAAACAATATAATGATAAAAAAAAGAGAGCCATTAAGCTCTCTCTAGAATTTATATCTGTGAAGTAAATTATTTGGTCGTATTTTGATCAGATCTACTGCGAAGACCGCCACCTTGAACTGCTTTGCTGTCTCCAGCTTTTTTCGCATCAGATTTCGATCGTAAGCCACCACCTTGTACGGTAGATGTGTTACCAGACTTACTCTTATCCGATTGAGATCGCAAACCACCTGATTTGGTTGTTTTTGGCTTAGGGGCTGGCGCTTTTTTAACCACTTTCTTCTGTACAACTTTAGGCTTTGGTGCTGCCTTTCTTGGGGCAGGTGCTGGTGCGGGAGCCGCTACTGCAGGTGCTGGCTTGTTGGCCGCTGCCATAAGGACTTTATCAGCCTCAGCATTAGCGGCTGCTAATAAATCAGCATCACATTGTGCTTTCATTTCTGATTTTCGTTGTGCTACTAAATCTCTAACTTCCAACTCAATTTCTGCTTCGGTTGGTTCTCTCATTTCTGTTTGACAAGAAGTCAAACCTACAGCAACAGCTGCAACTAAAAGTATTCTCTTATTTATTTTCATCGTAATTTTTTTTATAATTTATTTCTATTGAGCAGCAGCGGCTGTTCTTCTAGCATTTAAAATTGAATCTGTAACCTGTTTTAACTCCGTAGTCATACGAGCTTCACAACTTGCAGCATATTCCTCATTGGCCTGCTCTATTAAAACAGCAGATCGCTTTTCTACCTCTAATTTTAGAGCGGCTTCATCGAGTTGCGACTCGTTACATGAGGCCAATCCGAAGCAAATAACCACTGCGGACAATAATAAATTGATTTTTTTCATAATATTCTAATATCTATTTCTCCTCAAATGTAAAAAAATGAAGTGGCAATTTCTAAATATATTTAAAAGCAGTAGTTAAAACGGATGAAATCGATTCGATTAACGGTTTATATGTTATTCAAGACCGGTAAATCCTTATCCTTATCAGAAATAATCATTGCTGCTTTGGGTATTTTCCAATCAATTTTTAAGCTTTTATCTTCCAATGATATTCCGCCTTCGCTTTCCTTATTATAGAAATTATCGCACTTATAAGCAAAAATGGTATTATCCTCAAGAACAGAATAGCCATGGGCAAATCCTTTCGGAACAAATAATTGGTAATGGTTTTTATCACTAAGCTCCACGGCAAAAGTTTGTAAGTAAGTTACTGATTCTTTTCTTAAATCTACTACAGCATCAAGAACACGGCCTGACAATACTCGGACCAATTTAGCCTGAGCCCAATCGTCTTTTTGAAAATGCAAACCACGCACAACTCCATAATTAGATTTCGCTTGATTGTCTTGAACAAATTCTATTTCTAAACCCGTTTCTTTTTGAAATACTTTTTTATTGAAACTTTCAAAAAAGTACCCCCTACTATCCTCGAATAAACGAGGTTTTATAAGATAGCATCCTTTTAAACTAGTTTCTTCTACTTGCATAGTCTATAAAATTTCTAGTAATTCTGAAAGAGCTTCAATCTCATAAGTAGCACCCGAGTTATTGACTCTTTTTTTAGGGTTAAAATACACCTGATCCATACCAACACCTTTAGCGCCCAGAATATCTACATCAAAATGATCGCCAATCATCAAACTTTTATCCGCCGATGCATTGGTTTTTTGCATGGCGTATTCAAATATTTGTGGCTTTGGCTTTGGAGCCATGGCTACTTCAGAACTAATCATAATATCAAAAAAATGATCAATGCCAGATTGCTTTATTTTTTTTTGTTGAGTAGCTTCAAATCCGTTGGTTATTAAATGCAACTCATATTCCTTATCACGACAATAAGAAAGAACTTCAATAGCCCCTGCGAATAAATGTGTTTTACTTGGCAGTATTTCTAAATAGGATTCGCCTAATTTTTTAGATAGGTCATCATCATATTTTTTAAACTCCAAAAAAGTTGACTGCATTCGTTTCCAACGAAGATCTTCTCTACTCACAAAACCATTTCTAAATCGCTCCCAATACTTTTGGTTAATCTTCTTATAGACAGAATCAAAAGACGCGTAATCGACACCCAAGAAATCACCGATTTTCAAATTGTCAAAAGACTCCCCCATAGCTTCATAAGAATTTTTGTCAAAATCCCAAAGTGTATGATCTAAATCGAAAAAGATGTGTTTGTAATGCATTGTATCGCACACAAAGTAAAGGAATTTAATTTGATTACTTTTGTTACTAACCATAGTAAAATAAATAACGTCTTTGTAATAATGAAAATTAAATCGCTGCTCCTCGTATTCCTGTTCTCCTCTGCCATGTTGAATTTAAAAGCGGACAAACGCAATATTCTTTTTATCGGCAATAGTTATACCTATGTAAATACATTACCGCAGGTTTTAGTAGGATTAGCGGGCACTCTGGGTGATACAGTAACACATGATAGTAGCACACCTGGGGGTTATACCGCTCAACTGCACGCCAATAACACGACCACGCTAACTAAAATTGCTCAAGGCAATTGGGACCATGTTACCATTCAATGTCAGAGTCAGGAACCTTCTTTCGCAACCGCTCAGGTTGATGCACAAACATATCCATTCGTAATGCAATTAGACAGTACAATTCAAGCAAGCAATTCTTGCGCCGAAACATTGTTTTATATGACTTGGGGTAGAAAAGTTGGAGATCTTTCAAATTATCCCAATGACACATACGATGCGATGCAAAGTCGATTGCGATTTAATTATCTGCGATTTGCAGATAGTGCGCAAGCCAGTGTTTCTCCAGTAGGTGCGGCTTGGAAAGTTATGCGAGACAGTTTCCCCAACATTGACTTATATGCTGCTGATGGCTCTCACCCCTCTGTGCATGGAACCTATCTAGCGGCATGTGTTTTTTATTGTACGATTTTCAAAAAAAGTTGTGTTGCCGCAAATTATACTATTGGGGGCGTTTCCGGCTCCGACGCGTTTATTATGCGCCAAATTGCTGACAAGGTTGTTTTAGACAGCCTCGAAATTTGGCATAGCAAGGGAAGCATCCCAGATGCAGATTATAATTATTCGGCTCCTTCCACAACATTTAGTATTTCTTTTTTAAACAGTTCAAAAAGATACACAAGCTGTAATTGGGACTTCGGTGATGGGTCTCCAATTAATAATGCCCTTAGTCCGAATCATACATTCCCAAGTAGTGGACCCTTCACAGTTTGTATGGAAGCAATTAGCACTTGTGGTAAAAAAGATTCTATTTGTCAGTCGGTTGTTGCAGGTCCAAACTTAACTTCATCTTTTTCTGCAACCGATAAAATTAAAATAACGCAGCAATACCAGCATATTTCTATAACCAATGACTTTGGAAATTGTACTGCCAAACTACTAGATATGAATGGGAAATCGATACGTCAATTTCCTTTACTTACGGGAAGTAATAAAATCTCATTACATGAATTTGCAACAGGAATTTATCTTCTTCAAATCAAAAAAAATAACAACTTAGTGAAGTTGAAAAAAATCTACCATTTCTAAGAATTGGCTCCACACCATTCAATAACTCATCTTGAGTATAGATGGATAGAAAATAATCCAATCTCTGTGGTTTAAGGTCTAGCGTCTAACTTATCTTTGGCAAAATTTTTAAATTATGTCATTACTTATTACAGGCACCATGGCGTTTGACGCTATCGAAACTCCTTTTGGAAAAACAGATAAAATCATTGGAGGATCAGCTACTTATGCTGCTTGGAGCGCTTCGCATTTCGCAAAGCCTATTCAGCAAATTTCTATCATTGGTGGCGATTTTCCACAAGATGAAATTGACGCATTGAAATCCCGCGGTGTAGAGTTTGATGGTGTAGAAGTTTTAGAAAATGAAAAGTCTTTTTTCTGGAGTGGAAAATATCATGAAGATATGAATACGCGTGATACATTGATTACCGATTTAAACGTTCTTGAAAAATTTAACCCTCAAGTACCAGCATCTTATCAAGGTGCTGATTACGTCATGCTTGGAAATTTAGCTCCAGCCGTACAATTACAAGTAATAGAACAACTAACAGAAAAACCAAAGCTCATCATACTAGACACCATGAATTTCTGGATGGATATTGCTATGGATGGCTTGAAAGATGTGCTAAAAAAAGTTGACCTTTTAATGGTAAATGATAGTGAAGCCCGTCAATTAAGTGGTGAATATAGTTTAGTCAAAGCGGCAGAGAAAATCAGAGAGATGGGCCCTAAATTCCTTATTATCAAAAAAGGTGAGCATGGTGCTTTATTATTCCATGGAGAAAACGTATTCAGCGCTCCTGCATTACCATTGGCTGAGGTTTTCGACCCTACTGGTGCGGGCGATACGTTTGCCGGAGGCTTTATTGGTCACTTAGCTAAAACGAAGGATATTTCTTATGAAAACATGAAGAAGGCAGTTATCATTGGCTCTGCCATGGCAAGCTTTGTGGTAGAGAAGTTTGGTGTAGAAAGATTACGAGAAGTAAACGAAGCAGATATTCAAGGAAGATTAGCCAAATTTGTATCACTTACTAATTTTGATTTAGATAAAAAGTAAAGAGATAATGCTGACCTACGTTTTTGACGTATTTTTGCTATCCATATCATGAGTGAGTCAACAGAAAATTTTAAAGTAACCATAGATAATATTTCGGTAGAAGTAGCACCCGGTACTACCATTTTGCAGGCTGCTCGAGAAATTGGTGGCGATGTAACTCCACCCGCAATGTGCTACTACAGTAAATTAGAAGGCAGTGGCGGTAAATGTAGAACATGCCTCGTAGAGGTAAGTAAGGGTAGCGATCGCGATGAACGCCCAATGCCTAAACTTATGGCCAGTTGTCGTACACAGGTTATGGATGGAATGGAAGTTAAAAATATAACTTCAGAAAGAGTTAAAGACGCTCGAGCCGGTGTTGTAGAATTCCTTCTTATGAATCACCCTTTAGATTGTCCTATTTGCGACCAAGCAGGAGAATGTCATTTACAAGATTTAGGGTATGAACATGGCGCAGAAGGAACCAGATATGAATTTGATCGACGAACTTTTAAAAAGGAAGACTTTGGACCTTATATAAAACTTCATATGACGCGTTGCATTCTTTGCTATCGTTGCACGTATGTAGCTGACCAGCTTACAGATAGTCGCGGTCATGGTATTGTAGATCGTGGTGATCACGCTGCTATTTCAACTTATATAGAAAAAGCAGTAGATAATGATTTCAGTGGAAATATGATAGACGTATGTCCAGTAGGTGCGTTGACAGATAAAACCTTCCGTTTTAAAAATAGAGTTTGGTTTACTAAACCTGTTTATGCAAAACGTGATTGTGACAAATGTTGTGGCGAAGTTACCCTTTGGAAACGAGGTGATAATGTGCTTCGTGTAACCGCTCGAAAGGATGAATGGGGAGAGGTGAAAGATTCTGTCAAAGACAATAAACCAGGTTGGATTTGTAATACGTGTCGTTTTGATAAAAAAGAAACGAACGACTGGACTATTGAAGGTCCGGCTGAAGTCAACAGGCATAGTGTAATAAATCAAGGTCATTATTCTAAAGATCTTCAAAAAGGAGAAGAAACTTTCAATAAGATAATGCAAGGACGCAAGCCAAAATTACTTATGGATATTCATGACGTAAGCGAGGTCAATAAAAAATAAGTACCCGAATAATGTTTGAAAAACTGAAAAAAAAATGGAAGGTCACTAACCTTGATCTTGTCCTAATCCTTTGTGTTTTCGCTGTAACTGGAACAACCACGGCTTATATATCTAGATATATAACAGATTGGCTTGGTTTAAGTGCAGAGTCTCCGCTTTGGAAACGAGCTGCACTGCGCGGTGGTATGCTAATTTTTGGGTATCAAATAATCATTTTAATAGTTTCAGTACCCTTTGGACAGTTTAAATTCTTTTGGAATTATGAGAAAAAAATTCTGCGAAGAATGGGTATTCTAAAGAAAGAGGAAAAAACTGAAGATTAATTCTTTTGAAGGATTCGTGCTCCTAAAATCGCCATTGGAATTTGGACGATAACTAGTCCAATGGCTAATAAATAAGGAAAACTAAAAGCCACAGACATGAATACCAAAATAATCAAGCTAAATATACCTACACCAAGTGCAGCGTCCTGTTTCCTGATTTTTTCAATACGCGATGCCACATAACCTCCAGAAAAAGCGCCTAACCCGCAGATAAGAATAATAGCAGTCACTCCAATCAGTGGCAATTTATGCAGATATTGAATATACTCTTCCCGTGAAGTGCCTTCTTCTAGTGCAGCATAGCCCAAGATATTAGGCGCATAGGATAAAAAAAATATATCAACACAATATGCCACGAAAACGCCTATAGTAATGGCTAAAATAAAACGTAAAGGACTCGTATTCACATAGCAAATGTAGGCTAGGTCATTAAGTTTTGGGCTTCCAATTTGTTTTATATTTCTGCTACATTACCTTTGCAATAAATTAATATTATGAATACAAAATCAATTTTATTTTTAAGTCTTCTAACTTTTTGTTTTAGTGCCATACTTACATCATGTGCACCTGACGATGACGATGATAACAATCCGTCTTCAACCCTAGCGACTATCATGGTGGTCAATGCTGTTCCTGGGTCAACAGGTTATGACTTTTATATAGATGATAATTTACAAAATGCTATGCCACTGAACTACAACGGTAGTACTCCTTATATTCAAACAGGAAGTGGCACGCAAAATTTAAAACTAAATATGACAAATTCAGCGGTTACTGTAATTGACCGAGATGATGATTTAGATTTAAATGGTAATTATTCATTAATCGTGATGGATACCGTTGGAAATGTTGAATCAAAACTACTGAATGATGATTTAACGGAACCAGTGCTTGGGAAATCTCACGTGCGTTTAGTTCATGCTTCTCATAACTCTCCCGCTATTGACGTTTTGAATTTAGCTGATACTTCGGTTGTATTTGGGAATATAGCTTACAGACAAGCTACAGCCTTTACTCCGGTTAATGCAGGATCTTATGCTTTGGGTTATCGAGTTTTAGGCGATACGAATATTGTATCTTTACCAACGCCTGTAAGCCTATCTAATCAAGGAATATACACGATTGTTGTATCGGGTTACAACTCTGATACAAGTGGAACCTCAGTATCTTCATTGGGTATTCAATTGGTTGATAACGTTCAATAATTATCTCAACAATTTATTACTAAGAGGGCCTGTTAATTCAGGTCCCTTTTTTATTTATTGGGTGACTCCAAATTGACGCAAATGATGTTGAGCGTGTTTGTGTAACAAATGAATTTGCTCTTCACGATTTAAATTTCCGAAGAAAGGGTTTTCTATTCTTACATTTTCTTTCTCAAAGACACTAAAAAAGGAATCTATTTCAGATTGCAAATCTTGCAATGAATCAGATACATTTTCAAATCTTGGTGGCAATGGCTCATCAGACAAATTTGGATTGGGTGTATTATCTCTAAATGGTTTATCGCTCATCATAAAACGATACATCTTAGCTGTTAATTCCTCACTTTGTTTATTTTCAACAGAAATGTTACCATTGGCAATCTGAAAAGAATAGGACATATGTTCAATCATCTGATGAACATTCATCTTTCCAAAAACCGCTTGGGTTTGAATATCAACATTTGCTAAAATGGCTACGAACTTTTCCTTTAAAAAAACTTCTTTTTCCTTCATATTATTTTGTTTGGTCCCAGGTTTGATAATCAATTGAATTCATTTTCTTTTGTTCGTCAGCATTGCGTAATGGTTCACAGGGGTTTAATTCGCTTTGGGCATCTCGAGCCAATTGCTGATACACTTGCGTGCCTTTAGACTTCCATCCAATCATTTCATCTGAAACCTGACGAATTACTTTAGCAGGATTACCCACTATAAGTGATCGTTTTTCAAAAACTGATTTTGCCTTTATAAAACTCAAAGCACCTACAATACATTCATCTCCTATTACTACTTTATCCATTACAACGGCATTCATTCCTACTAAACAATTCTTACCGATAGTTGCACCATGAATTACTGCACCATGACCTATATGAGCGTTCTCTTTTAAAACAACTGTAACTCCCGGAAACATATGAATCGTACAATTTTCTTGGACATTACAGCCGTCCTCTATAATTATTTGTCCAAAATCTCCGCGTATTGCAGCGCTAGGACCAATATATACATCCTTACCAATGATTACATTGCCCGTCACCGTTGCCAATTCATGAACAAAAGCACTTTCATGCACAACAGGCTTTATTCCCTTATATTCAAAAAACATAATTTAAATTTAATAAAACGTTTCTTTATTATCTGCCATTCTTCTCAGTATCGGACAACAACGATAACGGTCATCACCAAACTTTTTATACAAACTGTCTAAATATTCGACACATTTTTCTATCCCTATCTCATCAGCCCACTGCAATAATCCTTTAGGATAATTCACACCAAATTTCATCGCTTTATCAATATCATCTCGATTAGCAATATTTAGAAATAAGGTGTCCGCCGCTTCATTGATAAGCATAAATACAATTCGATTTTTAATTTCTTCTATTACGGGTTCCTGCTCGGGAGTTGTGGTAATATCTTGAACAGTTTTTGGATATTCATAAAAACCTTTTCCTGTTTTTTTGCCCAACCAATTTGCTTCAACCAACCTTTTCTGTGAAAAGGAAGGTTTATAACGCGGGTCATAATAAAAAGACTTCCAAACGGTTTCTGTCACTTTATAATTTACATCGTGACCGATTAAATCCGTTAAAGTAAACGGTCCCATTCTAAAACCAGGATTATCCTTAGTCAGCACCCAATCAATTAATTCGGGCGTTGCCAGTCCTTCTTCGTACATTTTTATCGCCTCGCTATAAAATGGTCTTGCTACTTTGTTTACTATGAAACCCGGTGTATCCTTAGCAACAACAGTTATTTTTTTCCATGAATCAATTAGCTCCTTTGTTTGCGTTACCACTTTTTCATCTGTTTGTAATGCCGGCACAATCTCCACCAACTTCATTATGGGTGCAGGATTAAAAAAATGAACGCCGATTACTCGACTACTATCCTTGCAAACTGAAGCAATAGACGTCAGCGATAATGAAGAAGTATTACTTGCTAGAATGCAAGAATCTTTTACAATATCTTCTAAATTTTTAAAAACGCTTTGCTTTATTTCTAACTTCTCAACGATGGCTTCTATAACTATATCCGCATCCTTCAGTTCATCCAAATTAGATGTCCAATTAATGTTTGCTTGAAGCTTATCAGATTCTTTATCAGTAAATTTTCCTTTGCTAACCAGTTTCTCCATGGTAGTCGCCAAACGTTCTTTAGCATGCGCTAAAACATCTGTATTTAAATCATAAACCCAAGTGTTATGACCATTTTGTGCTGCAACTTGTGCAATGCCAGCTCCCATTGTGCCGGCCCCTATTACCCCTATATTCATTTCTACCGCAAAATAAAAAAAACCTCCCGCAAAAGCGGGAGGAATATAGATTTTTTCTTTGAAAGAGGAAATTATCTCATTAGAATCACATCACCCTTGAATGTCTGTACATGACCATCAGCAAATGCTGCTTTGATAATGTAATGATAGGTTCCGTTATCTTGATCTTCTCCACGGAATGTTCCATTCCAACCATTATTGTCACGAGCACTATATACTTCTTGACCCCAACGGTTATATACTCTGAATTCACTTACACGCTGATAGCCAAAGTTTGCTATGCGGAAAATATCATTGTTTCCATCTCCATTTGGAGAGAATGCAGTTGGTATAAATAAGTTGTGAGAGTAATCTACGATTACATAGATCTCATCTTTGTTACCACATCCAAATTCGTCTAGACCATTCACTGTGTACAATGCCGTTTCGCTTGGTTTAATAGCTGGCGACGATATATTTGGATTTGTCATACCCCAACTTGGACTCCATGAATAACGAATGGCTCCTTCTGATAACAACTGTAATTCCTCACCATAACGAACCACTACAGTATCGCCATTAGTAATTACAACATTCGGTAATGCTCTTACATTAATTGTAATGCTAGTTGTATCCACACAACCATAACTATCTGTACGTACCACAGTGTAAACATGTGGACCAGGAGTTGTAGGCGTGATTTCAGGTGTAGCACAATTCGTACAACTTAAATCAGAAGCTGATGAATTCGCATCTGGGAACCATAAGAACGTTTCTCCTACTGTTTCACCAATTCCGGTAGCTACCGCTCGAACTCTATCGTTCAAACAAATAGTTTCCTGCTCAGGCGTAACGTTCACATCATGATTAGATAATGATACTTCTACCGTATCCCAAACTAAACAACCATTACCTCCTGTAGTGTAAACTACATATTTCGAAGGATTGGAATTGATATAAGCTTGTGCATTTTGCAATGTTGAATCGAATACATAAGGACCAGACCACTGATACTGCCAAGGCGTAGCTGGTAAGTCACAAGCATAAAACTCTACATTCGGACGATTCAAAGAAATCGTTGGTAAAGTAGAACCTGGTGCATCAGGGATTTGACAACCACCAAACGGTGAAGTTGCTCCAATATATTGATTATTTGGTGCTGTACTAGTTGATGCAACTTCATCGATTCCCACAGGATTCAAATTGAAGAAACATACATCTACTACTAAATTTTGTACTCCATCCCAGATATAAGGAGTTTGGAAATGGAAAGTATTCGTTCCTAAAGTCGTTTGATAATTTGCATTCTCATATACTTTTTTGGTTAAACCAGAAGGGATAAAGTTATTGATATCACTCACATAGGTACAACCCATATTAATTTCCATATTAAACTCACCAAAGGACGTCTTATTAATTACATCAAAACTAAGTGAGTCAATTCTCCGTGGTCCATTCCATCCTGCAGCTGCCAATTCGGCTTGGGTAAATATTAGTTGACAACGTCCACCATTATTACTTCCTAAGAAAGGAGTCACATTAAAACTTGATGATGCCGTTGCTCCAAATGGGAACATACTACTCGGAGCTGCACATCCTATTCCTTCCGTACCACAATTATAGGTTGGAGGTGGACCAGCCGGTGTTGCACTTAAACTTGTAATACCGGGCTCACATAAAATTGCTGGCGATGCGTTTCCTGCGACTGTAACCGAAGTATCTATAAATACCGTTATCGTATCGCTATTCTTACAAGCCGTTTGGGCATTAGTCGTGACTATATAGGTCGTGGTTCGATCGGGTCGCACAAATGGGTTTTGAACATTAGGATTACCCATACCATGTGGTTGCCCCGAATTACCCATTTCTGTCCAAGTCCAATTCGTTACATCTTCAGGACCTAAAGCTGGTATAATGATAGAATCTCCAACCGCGCAAATAGGCAAATCAGGCCCAGCACTTACACCTCGCAATACTTTAATCAGTACAACTAGATAAGAACGTAATATAATGGGTTGTCCATTTAGACAAGTAGAATCTACAAATGTTATAATTAATGTATGATCTCCAATTTGAGAAGCCGGCGGCGTCCAAGTAAATGAACCCGTTACAGGATTACCTCCAGCCAAAGGAGTAGAAATATAGGTTGCTCCAGGAGCGGAAACTGCATTATTAGCAAAAGTTTTGATTAAGTTATTTAATGTATCCCCCGTTGCAACAGCATCAAATGACATGGTTTCTCCGGGACAAACTCCGAGTACAACCGTTGGAGCAGTTGCTAATTGAACAGCACCCGTTAAATTTTGTATAGCTGAACTAGAAGGACCACCTTGTTGAATGGAAGGAGGAAAAGTGGTACATCCTACTACCGTTACCTGTACATCTCGTTGCACTACCCCGACTCGTTGTTGGGTTACATAATCATATTCCGTAGCGGTAAAAGCCAAAATGTATTGACCCGGTGTAGTTGGTGTAAATGCTACCGTTCCTGTTGTTGGATCTACTATATAGCTAGCTGGAGTAGCTGGTGTCGTTAGAACTGGATTTAAAGGAGTCATTGGAGCATTATAAGCCGTGGGCAAGTATGGGGTACAACTAAATTGACTTTGGTTGTTTCCTGCTGTAGTAGCTCGGAACACCACTGAATCCAAATCTGGATCTACTGGACTATTTAAATATTGATAAGGTTGGTTAAGACAAATATAAGGAATCGGCTCTGCCGTTAATACAGTAGAATTATTCGGACGAACCGTATTATTCAATAATGCATAAACACAAGTACTGGCTGTTGGCCCAGTTGAGTTTGGATTTCTACAACAAGAAGTCCAACGGAAACGCCAATCAGAACATGCATATGGCAATGTTACATCAGCCGCATAATGCCAGTATTGATAAACGTCAAACTGAGCGGGTGGATTCTGACAAGGATTTGCAGAAACTAAATTCTGACAGATACCATGTCGAGCTGTTCCATTCCACGGATCATTTGTTCCTGTAGTGTCTACCGTGAAACTAATTGATGTTTGATTACAACTACTATCAATAGCCGTCATGAAAGCTGTAGGACCTAAGTTAACTCCACCACAATCTCTGTATAGAATAAGGTGAACTCTGTAGTTCAAAGGACTTAAATATTCATAATAAACATCTGCTGCCGCAATATGTGAAGCCTTCGCGTCACCTACATTGAATGAGCTTACGATAACCAGTAACAATAATGTTCTCAATACGTTTTTCATAGTTTTATTTATTTTTTAATAAATAGGTCTTAAAAATAAGCACAAATCATAAAATTTGGCCTTTTTGGACCTTACTTTTATTAAGACGCCACTTTTATTAGGAAGGTTGGCAAAAATTTAGCTTTTTTTGTAAAAAATTTTATCATGAGTTCAATATTGTTGAAAATCGAAGAAAATGTTGCCTATTTAACCCTAAATAGACCTGAAAAATTCAATTCATTTAATCAAGAAATGGCACGTTCTCTGCAAAATATAATTTCTGAATGTGCTGAAAACAAAGAGGTTAGAGCGGTTCTTCTAAGCGGAACCGGTAAAGCATTTTGTGCTGGACAAGACCTGGGCGAGGCAATTGACGATAATGGCATTGAATTGCCAGAAATTGTGGAAAAACATTACAATCCAATCATAAAACAAATCAGAAATATAGAAAAACCTGTAATATGTGCAGTAAATGGTGTTGCGGCAGGAGCCGGTGCCAATATAGCTTTAGCTTGTGACATAGTAATTGCAGACGAAAATGCCAGTTTTATCCAAGCGTTCAGCAAAATTGGCTTAATCCCCGATAGTGCGGGCACTTTTTTCTTACCAAGACTGGTTGGTTTGCAGAAAGCGACGGCACTTATGATGCTGGGTGATAAGGTTTCGGCTATTGAGGCAAAAGAAATGGGCATGATTTACCGTTGTTGGCCGTCGGAAGTTTTTGAAGAAGAAAGTAAAAAGCTAGCATTAAAATTAGCTAAGATGCCAACCAAAGGATTGGGCTTAACCAAAAGACTGTTGAACGAAAGTTTTTCGAATAATTTAAGCGAACAACTACAACGTGAAAAAGAAGTGCAAACTGAAGCTGGACAGACATTCGATTATCAAGAAGGTGTGAATGCTTTTTTAGAGAAAAGAAAGCCTCAGTTTAAAGGTGAGTAGCTCTAATGCTTGATCATAGAGTTGTTTCTATTGGGGTAGACCTTTTTTACAGGTGGAATAATCCTTGCTTTTATTATCAGCTTTAATGCCTCTGATTTTTTATTATCGACTGAATAAAATAAGAGTCCGCCGGATTTTCTAGAATAACCATAACGTCTACCTAATCTAATTTGAATTTCTATTTTGCCACTTTCGTTTGGCCGCAACAACAAATTATCTCGATAACCTTTCTGCCTATAAGTACGAGGAAAAATTCCATCAGCATAACAGGTTAAACGTGGGCAATACATTATGGATTGATCAGAAATATTCTTAAATATAATTTTTACTTCTTTGCCATCAATACTTTCTGCGGTATCCGTACCTAAATCAATCGTAAGATAACCGTCACTGCGTATAATCTCATAATCCAAAGAAGTAGTAACTACCGCTACTAAACTGTGTTGTCCGAAAGAAAATGAAGGCATTAACAGAACTATCAAAAAGATTATTGATCGCATAAGTTCATTAAAACTAATTCTAATTACTTACTATCAATTCTAAAAAATCGTTATTGCAATAATCAATTCAAGTTCACAATTCTATCTTCTACTTCTTGCATCGCTTTTTGAAAGACATCACGAAGTTGTTCATATTGCTTTTCAATATCATTTATGCTTTCTTTTTTAGACGCCATTTGCTCTAATGAATACACACCTGACACATCTTCTCCTACACCCAGATATCGCAACTGCGATTTTAACGAATGGGCTCCAATTTTCACCTCTTCATAATTTTCATTTTGAATCCCTTGATAGATTTTCTCCATCATGAGCGGCGCGTTTTCTTTAAACAAGTTGAGGTATTTTTTCATTTTCTCCGAACGCCCACCAGTGAAAGAATTCAAAAAAGTATCGTCTATCAATTTACTCTTCACTGATTGAACTTCATTCTTTTCTGACTGATTTTGCATTGACAAATCATTAGGCGCCCTGCTCAGAATAGATTCTTTATTCAACACATTGAGCATTTTTCTAAACAAATCTTCTTTGTCAAATGGTTTAGGAATATGATTGTTCATTCCACTCGCCAAATAATTTTCAATATCATCTTGCATCACATTGGCGGTCATGGCTAATATCGGTAATTCTTTGTTGGTCAATCGAATTTCCTTAGTTGCTTCTAATCCGTTTTTTAATGGCATTTGAATATCCATTAAAATCAAATCCACTTCTTCTTTTTCTAGAACTTCCAATACCTCGATGCCATTTTCAGCAGAAACTATTTTCATATTGGGCGCCATATCTTTCAGCACATCTTCGGCAAGAATTCGATTAAACTCATTATCCTCCGCAAGAAGAACTACAGCACTATTTAAACAGCGTAATTCATCATTTGATAAAACAAAATCAGCCGTATCTTCTTCTATATTGACACCCTTCGGCACCGAAAACGGAATGCAGAAATCGAAAGTAGTTCCTTCCTGCAACACACTTTTTACGCCAATCGTACCATTCATTAATTCAACTAATTCTTTAGAAATAGTTAAGCCAAGTCCTGTGCCACCAAACTTGCGCGCTAGGTCAGTTCCGGCCTGGGTAAAGCTTTCAAAAATTTTATTTACGTAATCTTCTGATATCCCAATACCCGTATCAATTACTTGAAAATGAACGTAGTGTTTATCTTCCTCAATTTTCTCCAGGTAAACATGAATATCTACTCGCCCTTCTTCGGTAAATTTTACCGCATTGCCCACCAGATTAATCAACACTTGGGTCAACCTCGTAGGATCTCCTGTTACTGTCTGCGGCACATTATCGGACATTTCAAACCAAAGTTTGAGGCCTTTTTCTTCTGCTTTAATTCTCAGAATATTAACGACATTCTTCAAACAATCTTTTAGCGAAAAATTAATTTGTTCGATGCGAACTTTACCCGCTTCTATTTTCGAAAAGTCAAGAATGTCATTAATAATTACTAATAAACTATCAGCGCTTTGCCGAATGGCACTCAAGTATTTCTTTTGATCGTCGCGAGGATTTTTCTCCCAAAGTATCCGACTCATTCCCACAATGGCATTCATTGGTGTTCGAATCTCATGACTCATATTCGCAATAAATTGTTGTTTTAATGTGGCGGTCTTTTCAGCAACTTCTTTTTCTTTTGTAGCAAGTTGAATTTCCTGTTTGGTCTGCAAATGACGCAGTTTGTTGATTGTATTTTCTTGGAAAATTTCTTCCTTTAACTGCTCGTACTTTTTTAGGTGCTCGTAGGCTTTGGGTAGATCATTTTGTTTTTCATAAAGCTCAGCAATAACACCATGAATACTCATCACATCGTGTCTTCGAGAATGTAATTCGGCAGATTGCAGAGCCGTTTGAATATGCTCCATCGCTTTATCATAATCTCCCGATTTACAAAGCACTCTGCCTATATAAAAATTTGATGTAATATAACCTTCCGTATTATCATGATGCAATGCGAGTTTTAGTCCTCTGTGCAAACGCTCCAAGGCTTTGTCGGACTTATCTGTTTTATAAGCCACTTTACCTCGGCCGATTTCTGCTAGCATAAAACCTCGTGACTCTTCATCAGTTAATGATTTGACTCGCTTATAAGATTTCAATGCATATCCAAATCGCTCTTGTTTAAAATAAATGTTGCCTAAGGTAAAATGTGCTTCGGCAATTCGATTTTGATCATTATGTTTTCCCAACAAAGGAAGTGCAAGCTTAGCGTATTCTAAGGCATTTTTATACTCGTATAAATCCAAATGCAAATTAGAAATCTGAAGTAATACATTGGCTTTCTCCATTTCCTCGCCTAATTTTTCATTTAAATTAAGCGCTTTTTCATAATAAGTTTGAGCTTCTGATAATAACCCCAACTCTCTTTTTATAGAACCATAATTTTTGTAGACTCGTGCCTCAATAGCCCGACTACCACTTTCATGGGTTAACTCGTAGGCCTCATCCAGCACGGATAAACCAAGTTCATAATCTGCTCGTATTGCATAACAATATCCCTGATGATTTAATGCACGTGCTTTAGCCTCGGGATAATTTGCATCCAATGCCAAAGTTTTGATTTCTTCGCACAATTGCAATGCCATTTCGGTATCATATTTTCTTATCTCAAAAATATAAGCCAGCATGGCATTGATTCGCTCTTTAGTATCTGCAATCTTGCGAATGGGGTGCAGGGCATCGGTATGATTCATGGTTTAACTAGGCTTAAAGGTAAACTTATAATAGCTTTTTGTATTGTCTGAAATTCTGAAACGATTATCAATGCGTTGGCTCATCAACCAGATTATTTTTTTATCCATTTCTACCACTAGGGCATTTTCTTTATCTATCGGAGAAAATTTATTATCTATAAAATAACGGCTCAATTTCTTTTTCTTTTTCATGCCCAAAGGATAGAAATAATCCCCTTCCCTACTTTTACGAACTCTAAATGGCAAGTGCATATTTTTGGCATCTAGGGTAGCAACATTCTTATCAAATTTTGCAGAATGGACAGGTTCTTTAATCAACTCCCAAGAGAGTTTTCCGTTCTTTAATTGAACATGCCCCTTTTCTGATTCTATAAATACATCATTATGTGCAGCTTCCTTTTTTGATTGAATCAATAAAAAATTACGGTCTTTGTAAACTCTATAATCACTAAGTTCAAGCTTCGCACCATTCTCTGCATCTATCAATTTAATGAGCTCTGGCAATTGATTTTGTTGCAGGCCAAAACCTTTAAAACATTCATAAAGAATCGTATTTATAGGCTCAACATGTTTTAGCTTTCTTATCGGTACCCGAAAAGAACTTTCATTAACTTCTTCAATTAATTTCTTTTTAATCCCCGTCATTCGTTGCTCATAAATCAAAGTAGCCTCGCTCAAATGATTTGCACTTTTTAAAATATTTTCTTTGGCATTGGGGAAGCGCTCTTCTAGTTGAGGAATAATATTGTTGCGCAAAAAATTACGTTGATACTTATCCGAAGCATTGGATGTGTCTTCTCTAAAAGGTATATTATTTTCTTTAGCGTAGTCATAAATTTCTTCTTTAGAAACGGTAATCAACGGACGTAAAATATCATTCTCTGCAACGGGCATTCCGGACAATCCTTTTATGCCACTTGCCCGTAACAAATTAAATAAAACCGTTTCCACTTGGTCGTCGGCATGGTGAGCGGTTATAATCTTTGTCGCTCCTTCTTTTGCCATTACTTCTCTAAAAAAAGCATAACGCATTTCTCTTGCTGCTTCTTGAATGCCTACTTTATTTTTATCAGCATATTCTTGTGCATTTTGTTTTTTTACAAAACAAGGAATATTGTTTTGTTGGCAGTAGTCTTCTACCAAAGCTTGATCTAAATCTGCATCTTTTTCTCGAAGCATGAAGTTATAATGGACCGCAATTATTGGCAGACCTATTTTATGAAGCACTGCTAAAAGCACCATACTATCTGCCCCTCCGCTAACGCCAATTATGCACTTCGCATTTGGAGAGCTGTGTTTTTTTATAAAATTGGAAACAATATCTTGCATTTCGTTAGGCAAATGTATTCCTAAAAATTAGTAACTTTGAAGGAATGACCAGCACGTATCATTTATCTTCTGCGCAAGAATTGAGCAATGAAATTTTAGAAGCAATTAAATTGGCATTTAAGGATAAGTCTATTACTATTACCATTGAAGACAATGCAAATAATTATGAATTATCGGCTGAAGAAAAGAATGTCCTTGAACAACGATTAAACGAGGATAAATCTGATTATATCTCAGGTGAAGAATCAATTAAGCAGTTGAATGAAAAATTCGGGCTTTAAAATTCTTGTTTCGCCTATAGCCCAGAAAGAAAT
>CAYMFF010000014.1:24637-50096 GCA_964389575.1 uncultured Chitinophagaceae bacterium | reverse complement strand
GGCGCAACCAATACATTTGCGCTCTGCATGCCAGATATCATAAACTTACTCCCTGACACTCTTGCTAATCAAATTGCAGCTGGTGAGGTGATTCAACGCCCTGCCAGTGCCGTTAAGGAAATGATGGAAAATGCTATTGATGCAGGTGCTACCAACATTCATTTAATACTAAAAGATGCTGGCAAACAATTGATACAAGTAATTGATAATGGACAAGGCATGAGCGACACCGATGCACGTATGTGTTTTGAGCGTCATGCTACTTCCAAGATTAAAAATATTGATGATTTGTTTAATGTGCGCACCATGGGTTTTCGAGGTGAAGCCTTGGCATCCATTGCCGCGGTTGCCCGAGTAGAATTAAGAAGCCGACAGGAAAAAGAAGAAGCGGGAACCAGTATTATTATTGAAAACGGTCAAGTGCAATCACAAGAAGTTTGTCAGACACCTGTGGGCACTTCGCTTTCAGTTAAAAATTTATTTTACAATGTTCCTGCCCGACGAAATTTTCTAAAAACCAACAGTACCGAAATGCGTCACATAGTAGATGAATTTACTAGAGTGGCAATGGCAAATCCGTCGGTTGGATTTCGATTAACGCATAATGATAAAGATCTATTTCATTTAGAAGAAAGTATTCAAAGCTCGGAACGTAAAAAACTTAAGCAACGAATCATTTCACTTTTGGGCAATAGTGTTTCTGATAAGTTAGTCGGCGTTTCAGAAGAAACAGATTTTATTCAAATAAATGGTTTTTGTGGCACACCCGATGCTGCAACCAAAACTAGAGGCCAACAGTTTTTTTTCGTAAACAATCGTTTCATTAAAAGCCCTTATCTAAACCATGCGGTAAAAGGTGCTTTTAGTCAAATTTTGTCGAAAGACTCGTTTCCTATGTTTGTCCTTTTTATTGATACCGATCCATCACGAATTGATATTAATGTGCACCCCACCAAACAAGAAATAAAATTTGAAGAAGATAAAATAATCTACGCCTTTGTGAATAGTGCCGTAAAACATGCACTGAGTAAGTTTAGTATTACGCCCTCCATTGATTTTAATGTAGATTCTAATATCGAAAACTTAGAAGCGTTGACTAAGCCCTTCTCTGCTGAAAAGCAAAAAACAACGCAAGACGATTTCTTATATCAATCTTTTACCCAAAAAGGACAGGCCCATTTTTTACCGAAAACCAATGAACGCCAAGATTGGAAAGAGCGATTTGCAATTCAAGATGAAATAAAAAATATTGAAACGACCTTAAAAGACCCCATCGAATTTCAAGAAAAAACACCAAACTATTTTCAAGTAAATAAAGTGTACGTCGGTTTTTCGCAAAGCGAGAAAGTGTATTTAATTCACCAACAAAATGCACATGAACGAGTACTTTACGAAAAATTTGAACAAGCCCAAACCAGCCATATTCCTATTCAAAAATGTCTGACTCCGCAAACCTGGGAACTAGGTGCCGCAGATGCCATTATCATTAACGAATTGCTCGAAGAGCTCTTATCGCTTGGTTTCGAGCTAGAAGCTTTTGGTGGTAACACTTTTATTATTCAAGGTGTTCCGGCTGACATCTCCAGTGGTGGTGAGATTCAAGCGCTAGAAGAATTAATCGATCACTACAAATTTTCAACCGCTCCCGGAAAATATAGTCCGCGCGAACGATTACTGCGCACCTTGGCAAGACAACGCGCTATACGTGCTGGAAAAAAACTTCACCCCGATGAAATGCATGAGTTGGTACAGCAACTTTTTGCTTGTCAATTTCCTACTGAAAATTTCGATGGCGAAAAAACTATGATTGTCTTATCTTCATCTGAGATTGATGGAATGTTTCAAATTTAAAAGATTAATACTACTTAGTATTATCACCCTACTTTTCTCTTGTAAAAAAGATCGAGTGGAAGTTGCTTTTACTGAGATAAACTCTCCGACTTCTAATATTTTAGAATGTATCAAATTTATTGATACGATTGGATTAGCTTGTGGTGGTGATTTGTTTTTCGAAAGTGATTTAATCCGATCCCTTGACGGAGGCAACACTTGGCAAAAAATCGAACTCCCCGAGAATGTAAATCAACGCAAAAGGCTGTTCGCATTAGATATGTTTACCGATGGAACGGTGCATGCAGTAGGATTTGGCGGCGTAACCTACAAAAGCAATAATTTCTGCGATAGTGTAACCTATCAGCAAGAGCCACGTTTTGTAAACTGGACGAGCATCGCTTTTCGAAATGGGCATCAAGCCATGGCTTGTGGTCAAGAAGAAATAGGAACAGGATTTATCGTGCCGATTAAACGCACTGAAGGATGGACCTATCCTTTTGCCCCTGAGAACTATACATTCGGTATGAATCATATCACATTTCCAGATTCATTGAATGGTTATATCGCAGGATTTGGCGCTATTTATAAAACAACTGATGGCGGAAATAACTGGGAATTCACGCCTGCAGAGAATGACAATTTCACAGCTACCGAATGGTTTTCTGCATCAGAGGGGGTTGCAATAGGATGGGAAGGCAGTATTCTGACCACTCAAAATGGTGGCGATGAGTGGACCACCATAAGACGAGGCAACCGAATGACCCAACAAAAAATCAGTTTGAAAAGTCTGGCAAAAAACAATCGGAATGAATTGATAGCCGCTGGAGAAAATGGTTATTTACTTTATTCGAATGATAGAGGATTCTCATGGGAGCAAATAAAAAACTTTACTGATGTAAATTTCGAAAGTGTTGCGTTCCAAGACGATAATACTTTTTTTGTGGTGGGTAGCGCAGGGCGTATTTTTAAAGTTCAACTCTAATGTCAACACTACAGGATACTTTTGGTCGGACACATAATTATCTGCGCATCTCTCTTACTGATGCGTGTAACTTCCGTTGTTTTTATTGTATGCCCAATGAGGAAGTAAGTTGCACACCCAATGCCCAGTTGATGCAACCCAATGAAATCCTTTCCATAGCCAAAAAATTTGTGGCGTTGGGAGTTGACAAAATTCGACTCACCGGCGGTGAGCCATTGGTGCGCAAAGAAGCTAGAGAAATAATTCATCAGCTTTCTCAATTACCTGTTGAGTTGTGCTTAACAACCAATGGCGCTTTGGTGCATAAATTTCAGCAAGAACTACTTGGCTCTTCTATAGGGTCTGTGAATGTGAGTTTGGATAGCCTAGATGAAAATAAATTTGAAGTTCTTACCAAGCGCAATCATTTTGGGCAAGTGCTAAAAAATATTGAATGGCTGTTAGAAAACAACTTTTCTGTTAAGGTAAACGTCGTACTTATAAAAGGAATTAATAATAATGAAATTAATGACTTTATAGAACTTACTCGATCTAAAAAACTGCACATCCGCTTTATTGAATTTATGCCATTTACAGATAATGGATGGCAAGATGACCGATTGGTTTCTCAGCAACAAATATTAAATACGGCTCAAGAACGCTATGATATAATCAAGCTGAAAGACGAGCATAATGCGACCGCTAAAAAATATAAAGCGGTTGGTTGTGAAGGGACCTTTGCTATCATTAGCACTATGACCAATCCATTTTGCGACAGCTGTAATCGCATTCGGCTGACGGCCGATGGCAAAATCAAAAATTGTCTTTTCTCCAAAACTGAAACTGACTTACTAGGACCACTACGAAATAAGCTTGATATAGAACCTTTACTAAAAGCTTCGATAAAAAGTAAAAAAGAAAAACTGGGCGGACAATTGTTTGATAATTTTTCAACAGCTGATTATAAAAAATTAGAGAATCGTAGTATGA
This sequence comes from uncultured Chitinophagaceae bacterium, assembly GCA_964389575.1. Classification (GTDB taxonomy): domain Bacteria; phylum Bacteroidota; class Bacteroidia; order Chitinophagales; family Chitinophagaceae; genus JAGNRR01. Next base: position 46,312 of record CAYMFF010000014.1, on the reverse strand, counting down.
TTAGTATTGGAGGATAATAAAGTATGAACATAATAGTCCTACCTAAAACCCCACATCTAAAAAAAGAAGATTTCATCTTGTTTTTTCTCTACTTGACTTTTATTATTACTCTTGTTTATTGTGCTAAACTAATTCCTTCTTTTAGAGATGAGTATGGATTCGTTTTCCGGATCATAGGATTTGCTTATCCTTTTTTATTGGTCGGATTGTACACGAAACAATTACGCCATAATATCATTTTTTTAGCTTGGTTCTTTGTTGGAATTTTACAACTCATTTTGATTCTTTATTTTCCAGAATATGATGAATATGGAGATAATGTCCTGTTTCCGTTGCGAGGACTTTTCTTTACAACCTTAGCTGTAAGAATTAGTCATAGTATAAGTTTTATGATGTATAAGTTTCCTTTTGTGGCAACAAATAACGCAAACTATACGGGCATGAGAGATTATAAGGACAAACGAAAAATTCAAAGCTCAGACTTCCTATTTACCATAGCAACTGCCTTGGTAGGTATATTTTCTGTGACCTCTTTTTAATTGAATTAAAACTTCGAAATGGAAGATTACAAACTATCTCCGCGTAAACGACGATAACTTTTTCGTGCTCGTTCAGCAAACGTGCTACCGGGATAATCTAATATCAATTGCTCATAAAGACGTTGCGCCTCAGAAGTATTGTTGAAGTTATTTTCATACAAGAGTGCTAATTGATACAATGCATCATCAGCTAAAACGTCTTTGGCGTGTTTATCAACTATTTTTTGGTAGTATTTGGCAGCATCATTATACTGTTGTTTTTGCATACTCATATTCGCTCGAGCCATTAAAATATTATCGCCCAATGGATGCGCCGGATACTCGCTATCAATAGAATCTAAGAGCGCATAGGCGTCATCATATTTGTGTTGAAACACTTTTAAATCTGCACGAGCGAACATTTTTAGCGGCGTATCATTGCTGTCTTTTATTGGATTATTTTCTGTTATTAATACAGAAAGATCAATTGCGTCATTTGAGATTAATTCTGAAGTAGATGCTTTCAAAATATCTAACTGCGCTTGACTCCATTTAAAATCTCCATTATAAAAAGAAAGTTTGGCATTTTTAAATTGTGCCTCTTCCCCTAATAAATCTTGTTTAAAAGACTTATCTACTTGGGAATACAACAATGTACTTTCCCAAATTCTTCCACGGAGCAGCTCGTAATCTCCCATGTCTAATTTACACCGTCCTTTCAGTTGTTTTTTGGCTCTGGGAGCATCAACAACCTCTTGTAAAACAGCAATGGCCTCGCCGGGCTTATCTAAATAACGCGCCAATAAATCTGCACGCTCTCTGCTTGAGGCAGTTAGTTTAAAAGCATTGTTTTCTTCCAAGAAAGTTTCATACGCATCTGCCACTTGTTGAATATCTGCTTTGGTATAATTTGGCTTGGCAAGCAATTGATTTTTTAATGTGGTTAGCTTTTCACTTGCTGCCATTTTATAATAAGGTTCATTCTTCCCTTGATCCATTACATATTGATAGCTTTTCAGTGCGGCTTCGTACTTTTTTTCTCGCAAACAAGTCCTTGCAAAACCTAATACGCGTCTTCCTTTTTCCACCTGACGCACATCGATACTTTTTATTTGGCGATAGGCATTTGTATAATCATCTTGTTGGATATAAATCCAAGACAACAATTCATAATACTGAAGATTATCCGGATCTTTTGAACTTCGCTTTAATACTTTCTTCCTTAGTTTGTCTGAGGCCTCTGGCGAGCTAAACATCTGCTGAAAACTAGATTTTATACTTTCTGATTTTCGACTGTCTATTACATATAAATCCAATAGGCTTTCGGTTGCCTTATCTTGCTTGCCTGTTTTGGCATAAAGCACCGCTAGTTCTTCGGCAAAGAGAAACGCATTCTCCTTGTTTTTTTTCTTGCCATATTCATAGAGTGCTATTGCCTCCTGCGTAAAACCGCTGCGGTCTAATTCAATGGCTGTTGATTTAACCGCCTGCTCATTTTGCCCTATGCCGTTTGTGAATTTCGCAAGTGCCTTTCGTTGCTTTTTAGGTTCGTCTATTTTTTTGTACAGCGAAGCGAGCAATAAATAATTGCCTTTTTTAGATTTATCTTTTTTAATATGCTTCTGAATAAACTTTTCTGCTTCTTTAAAATTTTCTAATTCTAATAAGGACTTATAATACCCACTAATGATTTCTTCATTATTGGGCTGATAGGTCATTAACTGCTTAAATGTTTCAGCCGATTTTTCATACTCTGCATTACGAAGATATTCTCGCGCTATATTCAACAACTGGTCTTGACCTTGCACTAATTGTACAGAACAAAAAAGTAGTAATATGACCAATATTCGTTTCACGATATCTTCAAATATCCTACTTTAAATGCAAATAAAATTTCATTTAACTAATCCTTATAGAATAAGAATCTAGAATGAATGTAACTTCGAAAGAGTTGATAGGGGGAATATTTTATTCCTCTTTTTTGTTGCAAAGCCGTTAGCGAAAGTGTAACTTTAGAGAACCTATTACGAAGTTTTAAATTTATTGAATTATGGCTACTAAAGCTACCAAGGCGCCCAAAAAGATTAGCGCTACCAAAATCAACTTGAAATCCGAATTGAAAAGCCGGTTTGGTTTTAAGGATTTTAAAGATGAACAACAAAAAATTATCCAAAGCATATTGGGTGGTACGGACACCTTTGTTATTATGCCTACTGGCGGTGGCAAGTCACTTTGCTATCAATTGCCAGCATTAGTGTCCGAAGGCGTTGCTATTGTAATCTCACCCTTAATCGCATTGATGAAAAATCAAGTAGACTTAGTGCGCAGTTATAGCGATGATGATGGGATAGCCCATTTCTTGAATTCCTCTTTAAATAAAGGTCAGGTAAAAGAAGTAAAAGAAGACCTAGTACAAGGCGGTACTAAATTGTTGTATGTGGCACCAGAAACACTTACCAAGGAAAGTAATGTTGAATTTTTAAAGACATTACCTATTTCTTTTGTTGCCGTTGATGAAGCGCATTGTATTTCTGAATGGGGTCATGACTTCAGACCCGAATACCGAAAAATTCGTCAGATAGTTGATGAGATAAATCCCAAGCTAAGCATTATTGCATTAACAGCAACCGCTACACCTAAAGTGCAGGATGACATTCAAAAAAACCTAGAGCTTCGTAAACCCAATGTGTTTATCTCTTCTTTTAATAGAACAAATTTGCACTACTCTATCGTACCTAAAAAAGGACAAGAAAAAACCATTCGTCATATGGTGAAGTTCATAAAAGGTATGAAGGGCAAAAGTGGAATTATCTATTCACTGAATAGAAAGACCACAGAAGATTTGGCGACCTTATTAGAGGCTAATGGTGTTAAAGCCGTTGCGTATCATGCGGGATTGGACGCTAAAACACGCGCCAGAAGACAAGATCAGTTTTTGATGCAAGACGTGGATGTCATTGTTGCTACGATTGCTTTTGGAATGGGAATTGATAAACCAGATATCCGATTCGTAATTCATTATAATATTCCTAAGTCAATAGAAAATTATTATCAAGAAACGGGCCGTGCCGGACGGGATGGTCTAGAAGGAAAGTGTCTCTTGTATTTCTCGAACAAAGATCTTCAGAAATTAGAACACCTCATGCGTCAGAAACCACTTTCTGAAAGAGAAATGGGCACACAACTGATTGATGAAATGGTAGCTTATGCAGAAAGTAGTAATTGTCGCCGAAAGGTGCTTTTGCATTATTTCGGTGAAGAATATGATGATAAAGCCTGCGATGAAAAATGTGACAACTGTCAAAACCCAAAAGAAAAAATTGATGTAAAGGATACGGTTTTCTGTGTGCTTTCGGCTATCAAACAATTGAAAGAGAAGTTTGCGGTTAGTTATGTGGTGGATATCGTTTTGGGTAGAAGTAATTCGCAAATTCAATCTTACAAACACGACCAATTAAAATGCTTTAGCAATGGCGCTGAATTTCAGATGGACGACCATTTTTGGTTCTCATTGGTGCGTCAAATGATGATAGAAGGCTTAATCAAAAAAGATATTGAAGAATATGGATTGTTGAAACTTACCAAATCGGGAAAAGAATTTCTGAAAAAGCCATATACCCTTAAGCTAGCACTCAATCATAAGTTTGAAGACACAGACGAAGAAGGAGGTGAAGATTATGCAAGTGCCAATAATACTGGTGGCGCATTAGATCCTGTATTATTAGAAACACTTAAATCACTACGAAAAAAAGTTGCCGAAGAAAAAGGCGTACAGCCTTGGGTAGTTTTTGACGAAGTTTCGCTAAGTGAAATGGCAACTATGTATCCTACCAGTATTGAGGAGCTTAGTAAAATTTCAGGCGTAAGCGAAGGAAAAGCTCGGAAGTATGGTCGAAAATTTATTGCTTATATAGATGACTATGTAGAAGAAAATAATATCGATAAACCGGAGGACTTTGTGATGAAGAGTGTCGTAAACAAAAGCGGGAAGAAAGTGTATATCATTCAAAGTATAGATAAAAAAATACCATTGGAAGATATAGCTAGTGGAAAATCAATGAAAATGGACGATCTTTTTCAAGAAATGGAAACAATTGTTCAAAGTGGAACCAAACTAGATATTGATTATACCTTGGATGATTTTGTGGATGACTATGACGTTGAAGACATTTTTGAATATTTCAACGAAAGTGATTCAGGTGATATTGATGAGGCCTTTGACGCCTTGCAAGAGAACGATATTACCCTAGAACAGATTCAACTCGTACGTATCAAGTATTTAAGCGAAATAGCTAATTAGCATCGCGGAATTAAATAATAATTTATTAGGCAGTTTTTGAAATTTACTTACATTTGCGTTTCTCAAATGGTTCGATAGCTCAGTTGGTAGAGCAATGGACTGAAAATCCATGTGTCGGCGGTTCAAGCCCGCCTCGAACCACAAAAACCTCCACGCCAAGGCGTGGAGGTTTCTTGTTTTTATTTAAATATTTCCAGGTTTTACTTATTAGGTTAGAAACTACAGCGAACCATATATAAGCATTAATGTTAAGTGATTAGACTTTTATTATATCTCCACTCTTCCCCAATTCCTACCACTTATCCAATTTATTCATATTTAATAAGCTGTCATCCCTTATTTTTGAGCAAAATTTATTCTAATATGAAAAAAATAATTCTTTTACTTTCTTGCGCATTGGTTGCATTTGGCGCCCAGGCAGACAAGATTAAATTTGTGGAATATGACCTGCCAAATGGTCTCCACGTAATCTTACACGAAGACCACACGACTCCTACTGTGGCAATTTCTGTATTGTATCATGTAGGTTCTAAAGATGAGGATCCGAAACGTACTGGTTTTGCACACTTCTTTGAGCACTTATTATTTGAAGGTTCTGAGAATATTAAGCGAGGAGAATACATGAAGTTAGTTCAAAATTCGGGTGGTGTAATTAATGCCAATACCTCTTTTGACAGAACGTTCTATTTCGAAACCCTTCCTTCTAACAAACTAGAACAAGGTCTTTGGATGGAAAGTGAAAGAATGTTGCACGCCAAAATTGATAATATCGGTTTAGAAACACAACGTAAAGTTGTAAAAGAAGAAAAAAAACAACGGTATGAGAATACGCCATACGGGCATTTGTTAGAGCAAATTTTTGCGAATGCTTACGAAAAGCACCCGTATCAATGGACGCCTATTGGAGAAGCTCAGTATATCGACCAAGCATCGCTGAGCGAGTTTATGGATTTTTATAAAATGTACTACGTACCAAATAATGCTACACTTTCTATTGGTGGTGATTTAAATATTGCTCAAGCCAAAGAATGGATTAAAAAATACTTTGGAACGATACCAAGAGGAACTCAAAAAATTACTAGAAACACGGTTGTAGAGCCAAAACAAACTAAGCAGAAATATGCTACCTACTATGATAAAATTCAATTGCCCGCTTGCGTAATGGCGTATCATATTCCGGGTCAAGGAACACCTGATTACTATGCCTTGGAAATGCTAACGAATATCTTATCACAAGGTAAAAGTTCTCGTTTGCAGAAAGCAGTTGTCGATAAAAAACAAAAAGCGGTACAATGTGCTGCCTTTAATCTCCCGACCGAAGATCCAGGATTAGCCATGATGTTTGGTATAGCCAATATGGGTGTTCCCGTGGGCGAGCTGGAAGAAGCAATTGATGAGGAAATAAACAAAGTAGTAGCAAGTGGTGTAACAGCCGAAGAGCTACAAAAAGCAAAAAACTCAACTGAAAATAGCTTTTACAGTGGCAACAGCAGCATTTTAGGTATTGTAGAAAACCTAGCGAATTATCATGTTTATTATGGCGACGCTAATTTAATTAACTCTGAAATTGATCGTTACATGAAAGTAACCTTGGATGATATTAAGCGTGTAGCTAAAAAATATTTAGTAAAAGATAATCGTTTGATTTTGCATTATCTACCTGAAAGTCAGAAACCAAAAGATGTTTCACCTATCAGAAAGAAATTGACTAAGGCCGTTAAAAAAAGTAAGCCAATTGTAAAAGCAAAGGCGCCAAAAACAGATGCATTAAAAGCAGTTACTGGCGAAGCCATGGATAGCATGCCATTTAATAAAGCGTTTAATTACTTCCGTGAAAAGTTAGGAAAAAATCAAACTTTTACATGGAGAGGAAGAACCTATTCAACCAATACTAAACGATAATCCATGAAACTAAAATTTAATAAACTAAGAAAAAATTATAATATGACTAGTAAGAAAATAATAGGAAGTGTTTTAAGCTTATTGCTAATATGCAATGTAGCCTTGGCACAAACATTGGATCGTAGTATCAGACCCAAACCAGGCCCCGCACCTGTAGTGCAAATCGGTGATGCAGAAAGTTTTGTAAGCTCGAATGGAATTAAAGTATATGTGGTCGAAAATCACAAACTACCTAAAGTAAGCTACAGCATAGATTTAGATATAAAACCTGCTTTAGAGAAAGATAAAATTGGAGCTGCAGGATTTGTTGGTGAATTATTAAAAGCCGGTTCAAAAAATATGCCGAAGGACGAATTCAATAAGGCTATTGATATGATTGGCGGAAGAATTTCATTCGGATCAGAAGGAATGTTTTTTGGTAGCTTGAAAAAGCACACGCCAAAATTATTAGCATTAGCTAGCGATGTTCTTTTGAATCCAGCCTTCCCACAATCAGAATTGGATTTACAGAAAAAGAAATCTTTATCTGGATTAGCTACTGAAAAAGATGACCCACAGGCCATGAGCAGAAACCTTGGTGCCATGTTAAATTATGGTCCTGGACATTATCGTGGTGAAGTTATGACGGAAGAAACTGTGGGAAATGTAACCATGAGCGACGTAAAGAAGTATTACGAAACCTACTTCCGTCCAAATGTGGCTTATATGGCAATTGTTGGAGACATCACATTAGCTGAGGCAAAACAACAAGTTGAAAAATACTTTGGCAAATGGCAGAAAAAAAATGTGCCAGTCGCTAATTACGCTACACCTAGCGCTAATACAGGAGCTAAGGTGGGTATCGTAAATAAATCAGGAGCTGTTCAAAGTGTTATTAAAGTAACGTATCCGTTAGATTTAAAACCAGGAAATACCGATGTAATCCCTTTGAAAGTAGCTAACGGAATTTTGGGTGGTGGCGCAACCGGTCGCTTATTTCAAAACCTTCGTGAAAAACATGCATGGACCTACGGTTCTTATTCTGGAGTGCGCACAAGTCGTTGGGCAAATTCTGGTTCGTTTAGTGCTTCTGCAAATTCTACTGCTGAAGCAACTGATAGTTCTATTGTAGAAATAATCGGTGAGATGAATAGAATGCGCACTGAAAAAGTAACGCAAGAAGAATTAGAAGGTTATAAAAATTATATGGCTGGAACATTTGCACTGGGTTTAGAAAACCCTAGAACCTTGGCACGCTATGCAATTAATATTGCTAAAAATAACTTGCCCAGCGATTATTATAAAAACTACCTGAAGAACATTGATAAAGTGACTGCTGATGATGTAATGCGTGTTTCTAAGAAATACATAAAACCAGGCGTGGCACATATAACTGTAGCCGGTGATAAAACCAGTAATATAGAAAAATTGAAAAAATTCGGTCCCGTTACAGTATATGATGTCTATGGTAATGAAGTAAAAGATGCTCCTTCAAAAGCCCTTCCAACAGGTATTACAGCAAGAGATATCATTAAAAAGTATATCGCCAATACGGGTGGTATGGATAAGTGGAAAGCAATAAAAGATATTAAAACAACTATGGAAATGACCGGTGCCGCTCCTTTCCCATTAAAAATTACTTCTATTAAAAAAGAAGGAAGCAAACTTTTCGAAGAAGTTTCTTCTGAGAGTATGGGTACGTTGCAGAAAACAGTTTTCAACGGAAAGACTGGAAAATCTTCGGGTATGCAAGGGTCTAAAAATATAGAAGGCGATGCCGTAGCGGAGAATCAAAAGAAAGCAATCATCTTTGATGAAGAACAATACTTAGATGATAGTCATAAATTAAAATTAGTGGGTACTGAAAAAGTAGAAGGAGAAGATTGCTATGTTGTTGCTGTAACGGATGCTACGAATAAGACTAGTACAGAATTTTATTCTATGAAAACTGGATTAAGAGTACAGTCTGTTTCTACCATGGAAGCGCAAGGTAAAAAAATGACGATGACAACCAAAATTGGTGATTACAAAGAAGTGGGCGGTTTAAAATTCCCGCATAGCATTAACCAAAGTGTGGGTCCTCAAAATATGAAAATTACAGTGAAATCAATAGAAGTTAATAAAGGTGTAGACGATAAAACGTTCGAAGCTGAATAGACTTACTTAGATAGTATTAATAGGCCTGCTCATTTGAGCAGGCTTTTTTAATTTAATGCGATGGCTGACCTTCTCCATATTTCACGAATAGTCTAAGATAAAGCGCTCGAGAAATTCGCATTAATAGTGGTTGTAATAAAACTAAAACACCAACTGCTATTCCCAAAAAGATAAAAATAGAATTATCATTAAACCTAAAACCATAGGTAAAACCAAAAACAACTGCCATAGCAATAATTAATCCTACACTAACTCCGTAACTGATATAGCCCGTTCCAAACCAGAAACCAACTTCCAATTCATATTTCAAATCGCAGTGGCTGCAACGTTCAGGCATATCCAGCATTTTATTTAATGGAAAAATGCTTTTATTCGTAAACATATTGCCCTTCCTGCAATTAGGGCATTTCAATTTTATTAAACTCTTTATCGCTGACGGCTCCTTTTCCATTTTGACCTATTTTCTAATTATAACGCTCTCCAATTTGCTGACGCCACATGGCATAATACAAACCTTTATCTTCTACCAGTTTTTCATGACGACCCGTTTCTACTATTTTTCCTTTCTCCAGAACATAAATTCGATCAGCATGCATAATAGTAGAAAGCCTATGCGCTATTAAAATATTAATTTGCGTGCGCGATGATGATATTTGCTTTATCGTATTGGTAATACTTTCTTCTGTTAAACTATCCAACGCACTGGTAGCCTCATCAAATACAAGTAATTTAGGTTTCCGCAATAAAGCGCGGGCAATAGACAGACGTTGTTTTTCTCCTCCCGATACTTTCATTCCGCCTTCTCCAATGCTTGTGTCCAATCCTTTTTCGGCCCGTTCCATTAAACTAGTAGCTGATGCTTTTTCTAACGCCATTTTCATTTCTTCATCAGAGGCATCAGGTTTTACAAAAACTAAATTTTCACGGATGGTACCGGCAAATAACTGAGTATCCTGTGTTACAAATCCTATCTGATGTCGAAAGTCATCATAGTCAATCGTATCATAGGAAATGCCATTGTATTGAATATCACCTTCATCAGGCTGATACAGCCCAACCAATAATTTTACCAAGGTTGTTTTTCCGCTTCCGCTAGGACCCACAAATGCAATGGTTTCACCAACATCCGCACCAAAACTTATATTATCCAATGCTTTCGTTTTAGCTGTTGTATGCTGAAAATCAACCCCTTTAAAAGCTAATTTTTTAATGGTACCAATCTGTAAAGGATTTGCTGGTTTCTCTTCAATAGGTGTATTCATCAATTCCTCAAAATTGCCTAATGAGGTTTGTGCTTCACGATAAGAAATTATAATGTTTCCTAATTCTTGCAATGGATTGAATAAAAAGAAACTAAAAAATTGAAAAGTAAAAATTTGACCCATCCGAATCTCACCATCAAAAACTGCTAACAACAGGATAAAAACAATAGCCTGTCGCATGAAATTAATAAGTGTACCTTGTACGAAAGATAAAGAACGTATTCTTTTAACTTTTTTAAGTTCCAGAATTAAAATCTTTAGAGTGGTAGAATTCAATCGTCCTATTTCCTGGTTCGTTAAACCCAAACTTCTCACAAGTTCTATATTACGTAAGCTCTCAGTAGTGGCACCCGCTAAGGCCGTGGTTTCACCCACAATATACTTTTGAATATGCTTAATTCTTTTAGAGATAAAACTCATGAGCAGACCAAGAATCAGCGCGCCAATTAAGTAAACAATAATAATTCTTGGAAAATATAGAATGGCATAAGTAAAAATAAAAACAACTGTAACCACAGAGGAGAAAAGTGTATTAATAAAATACATTATGAATTTTTCACAGTCTTGACGGACCTTCTCCATGATAGCTAAGGTTTCTCCGCTACGCTGATCTTCAAATTTTTTAAAAGGAAGTTGAAGAGCTTGTTTTAAACCATCTGTATAAACATCGGCACCAAATTTTTGCACCACAGAGTTTACGGTGTAATCTTGAAACGCTTTGGCAATTCTACTGACCATAGCCACACTGATTAGTATCAAAGCAAACTTCCCCACTATGATCATATACTCCCAGCGACCCATTTGCATGTTTTGGTATAAGCCGTCAACTAAGGTTGCATTCTTATCCCAGATGCCTTTAGCACTATCAATCATTTTACCAAAAAACACCGGATCTAACAAAGAAAACCCTGTATTAACAGCAGCCAAAACAAACGATAAGAGCACCAGACCTCTATAGCGTTTTAAATATGATAGTAATAACTTCATAGAAAGTTGTAAAGGTAGAACGGCAAAGGCGGAAAAAAGTAAATTGTCAAATTATAAAAATTTATAAAATTCTCATGGCTTCCAACTCCCCTCTTAGGACTTAGGACTTAGCTTTGCACCGTGAAAAAATTAAGTCTTCGCTCAATTATATTTGGAAGTGGTATCGCACTTTTCGTTCCGTTGATTTGCTTCTTAATACTACGCAGTGCTGGGCATACAGGACATGTTGCTATGCCTTCGCATTATGGTGTTGATTCGGTAATAGAAAAAACTGAAAATGGCGAAACTATAACGGATACTGTGTTTCATATGATGCAGGATAATCAATTTGTCACACACTTGAACCGTAGTGTTAATCTTGCCAAGGATTACAAGGGGCAAATGTTGATTATCAATTTTATTGACACACGCGATACGGTGCGTGGCAATAAGCTCTCTGATTATATGGGACATATCCAAAAAGGCTTTAAACTTAAAAAAACAGACAGCGCAATTCAACTGATTACATTCTCCCTAAATCCTTATGAAAACCTGCAAAGCTTGCGAACATACGCTGATCAATTTACGCACGACCATGATAGTTGGCACTTTTTAATTGGGACAAAAGATTCTATTAAACGATTTGCGGAAAATGAATTATTTCTAACTGACTTTGCGGACTCATCAAATTCTAGCACACTGGAGAAACTTGTATTAGTAGATAAATACCGAAATATTAGAGGATACTACGATACCAAAGACTCTATGCAAGTAAAATATTGCATAGACGATATTGCTTTTATGATGGTAGAAAAAAATAAAATTCACGAAAGAAAAAAAAGGTAAACCATGCTACAACCAGACTTAAAAAAGAATGACACAATAGCACACATCTTAATATGGGTTTTTTCTGCTGTAGTATTTGCGCTAATTCTTTATACCGAAAAAATTAAACTTGATGTAGACCTTCCCTTTAACCCTCATGTATTTGCAGCATTGAGCGCGATGGTAAATTCTGCCGTTGCGGTGTTATTGGTGGTTGCACTTTATTTCGTGAAACAAAAAAAGTATGAGTTGCACAGAAAGGTTATGATGGCCACAATGGTCTTATCTATTTTCTTTTTAGTTTTCTATGTAGCGCATCATCTGTTTTCGGGACCCACCTTGTATGGCGATATCAATCATGATGGCGACGTTAGTGCTTCTGAAATAGAGATTGCTGGGATAGCTCGCACCATTTATCGAACTATGATTGCTACCCATATCGTTTTGGCGGGTATTATCATGCCTTTTGTTTTATATACTGCTTATAGAGCCATGATCGGTGAATATTCCGTACACAAAAAAATAGCCAGATGGACATTTCCTATCTGGCTTTATGTTGCCGTTACCGGCGTTTTAGTTTATCTAATGATTAGTCCGTACTATACTTAGAATTGTTTCGAAATTTTGTGCACGCTTAATTGATTATTAATCCTCAGTTGTACAAAATATAACCCGGCTGGCATGGCACTCATATCTTCGGTGAACTGAGAATTCCGATCATTCATCTTCACTTCATTGGTAGTCCAAACTTTACCATTCAAATCTGTAATAGAATAATTTACCGTGTTTTTTCCTTGCGATAATCCCGCCAAGTTGATAAACAATTTACCACTAGTCGGATTCGGGAAAATAACTATATCCGTTTCGTTGGAATTAATAATTTCAGTTACCACTTGCGAATAACTAGTTTTTCCATCAATATCAATTTGCTTAATCCTGTAATAATTATATCCTTTTACATTTATCGCATCTTCAAAATTGTAATACAACGGAATCGATGAATTGCCAGCAGCCTCAACAGTACCAATTCTGAAAAAGTCTTTTCCATTTTTACTTTTCTCGATTTCAAAAACGGAGCTGTTTGTCTCCATTTCAGTCGCCCATCTTACGTCAATATTATTCTTATGGTTCAAATTAGCCGTAATGCTACGCCATAAAACGGGCAAAGGTGCACCCACTACTGTAACCGTAAAATCTTCTGCTTGACCATATAATAATTGACCGGTTGGAGTGATAGCAGGAGCCGCAGAAAAATCAGCCATAACACGCATTCTCAATGGTGTATTTAAAACTGCGGTTGCTGGTGGCGTTATGTTAGCGCTGTAGGTCTGTATTCCACCTCCTTGTGTACCAGCATTCAAAATACGTTCTGGTGACGAATTAGAAAACACACCATCATTATTCCAATCAACATAAGCAGCCACTTTCTGAGGATTACCTGAAGTAAGGACACTTAAGGGATAAGTCGAAGATCGAATAATGGTAGTGGCCTGATTACATGTATTATCAACATATACGTTATAACCAGAACCTTCAAAAGAAAAACCTTTTGATGTGTGCTCGATGGTATTAAAAGAAACTAATTCTGGACCCATATCTGTATTCGAAGAACTATTGGCACTATTAATTGTAGGTGGCGCAATTGCCGTAGGCAAAGCAGCTGGTGGCGGATCAACGCCTGCACTATTTTTTAAACTAGTACGCACATTATTCAAAGCATCCAAAACTCTTGAGCTTTGACCTGCCGTAAAGCGATCAGTACAACTACTGTAGCCCATATAATTCCATTGTGTAGATTGTGTATTCCAATTCATACTATTACATGCGTTAGTACCACTGGGATTGCAGGCAAAAGATGCTAGCATAGGCTCTGTATCACACACTTCATCGTTATCAGTATTACAATTGCCACTGGGTGGACAAACCGTAGTGTTTCCGCCAGAAAATGGGTGCGCCAAATTAAATCCATGCCCCATTTCATGTATAAATGTTGTGCTGGTAGCATTTGATGCTGCCCATGCCAAGCAAACCATTCCATCACTTTCGGTACCACCAACAATAGGATAATTTGCATAACCTGCCACGTAACTACAAGGTGCGCAGTTCCCATCAACTCCGTTTATCTTATTCACTATGTAAATATTATAATAGTCCAAATCGTTCCAGTGGGCAAGTGCTTTGATAGTAGCGTCGGGCACACCCGGTGAGGTAGAGCTTCGTTGCACACCGTCCGCTGTGTAGGTCGAATTAGAAGAGAAGTCTATTCTATTAATTCCTGTCGTGGCCGTACAATTTTCCGTTCGTTGTGCGAGATAAAATCGTATCGGGATGTCTACACTATTAAAGTTCCCTGCAGTATTAGGATCATTAAATGTATTGGCAAAGCCGTTATTTATTTGAGTGATTAATGCATTTATAGTTGCTACAGATGGATTATAAGCAGAACCTACAGCTCCGCCCGTATGAATTACATGAACCACTACAGGTACATGATATTCCGTTCCACTCATGGTGGTTACCGTTTTATAATTTTTAATCTTATTCTCTTTTAAGAATGCCTTTGTTTTATCATACCCATCATGATAAACCGGATCTGTATTATAAAGTTCCTTATGGAATTCTTCTGCACCACAAGTGATTCGTTGCTGAGCAGATAATGTAAAAGAAAAGAGTATAGTAAAAATTAGAAGTATAAATTGCTTCATATATGATATGTTTTTCGTAAAATTACGATAATATGCTCAATTGGAATAAGGTTAAAATCATTAAAATTGAATCAGTTACGGCCCAAACTTCTATTTTTTGGGCTGAGGTACAAGATATGAACTGTTTTGATTTTACGCCTGGTCAGTTCATCACCTTTGACTTGCCTATCCATGAAAAGCGAAATAAGCGACTTCGATCCTATTCCATTGCATCCGCCCCAAATGAGTCGAATTTGTTAGAACTTATCATCGGTAAAGTACCACATGGCTTAGCCTCTGAATATTTTTTTAACCCAGAAAAATGTAACCCTGGAATAGAATTAGATTATCGAGGACCATTGGGAGTGTTTACACTGCCCAATGATTTAAAGAAGCATCATATTTTTGTCTGCACTGGAACGGGCGTAGCTCCTTTTCGCAGTATGATTAAGCATGTTATTCAAAGCAATATTCCTTTTCAATCTATTGATTTAGTTTTTGGAGCTCGTACTGCTGATGATATATTGTACCAAGACGAATTTGAACAGCTTGCCAGAGAAATAGAAAATTTCAATTATCATGTTTGCCTTTCCCGAGAGGAATACAAGGGTTATAAAGGCTATGTGCACGAGGTTTATCAAAATGTAGCATCTACAAAAAATAAGAAAGATGTTCACTTTATGTTTTGTGGCTGGCGCGAAATGATTGATCAAGCCCGAGAAGAATTGTCAGAATTAAATTACACGAAAGATCAAATCGATTTTGAACTTTATGGATAACTTTACAAGGTTATGAAAAACTTCCTATTTATTTTTTTGTGCTTTTTAAGTTTCCAATCTGTAGCTCAACTTACGGTTAACCGAAAAATTGGTCAACGCTGGGATGAGTACACCAATAGTGCGTGGCAAGGTCAGGATTCTCTCATATTTCTCTATGATGCATATGGCAATGAGACATTCCGATTTTCTGTCAAAGGACAAGGAGCTAATTGGGTCAATTTTTTTAGGAATACTAAAACCTATGATGCGAATCAAAACGAAAGTACTCAAACGCGTGAGGTATGGACTGGTAGTTCTTGGGTGAATGCCAATCGATATACCTATACCTATAATTCTAGTAATTCTAGGACCGAGACTTTATATGAGACTTGGTATACCAGCTCAAACAGCTGGCGTAATACA
Source organism: uncultured Chitinophagaceae bacterium (assembly GCA_964389575.1). GTDB lineage: Bacteria > Bacteroidota > Bacteroidia > Chitinophagales > Chitinophagaceae > JAGNRR01. Next base: position 30,538 of record CAYMFF010000014.1, on the reverse strand, counting down.
GGCCGAATAACTTATACTTATAACGCAAACCAACAGCGCACTGAATTACTCTCTTATTCTTGGGATGGAAGTGCGTGGCAACCCGGCTCAAGACAGTTCATGACCTATGACGCCTCGAACCAGTTAATCACCCATGAGTTCTTTACCTTTGTAAATAGTGCGTTTGCAAAACAAGAACGTCGTCAGTATCAATATGCTTTTGGATTCGTATCTAGTTTGATAACTTCATATCCTGATGCAAATAGTAATTGGTACGTAAAAGAAAGAGAACTAAGCCTAATAAATGGTTCGGCTACACCACCTCATATTGTGACAAAAAGTATACAAATCCGAGACTCTATTAATAGTGTTTGGGTAGATAGTTTTCGTACATCAAACAGCTATGCGGGCAATTTATTGGTGCAACGTGAAAACGAAAAATATAATGCAGGGAATAATACATGGACAGGCATCAGCCTGGATGACTATTCGTATAATACTAATAATTTATTAGAGGAAGAGAAAAACTTAATCTATCAATCAAGCAGTGCAACGTATCAAAATTCGGAAAGAAAATTATTTACGTATGACGTAAATAATTTGAATGATCAAATCACTTACTTCGTGACCGATGGCAATACGGGTTGGCTGCCATCAGCAAAAGATCAATTAAATTATAATAGCTCCGATAGTCTAATTTATCTACTTCAAGAAGATTTCACAAACTCAACTTATGTGCCAAATCGACAATACTTCTATCACTATGCTGATGTTCCAGTAGGAATTATGGAGGAATCTAATTTGTTTAGTGATGCTGTTTTATTTCCTAACCCAGCTAGCCAAGAGATAAATATTAAAACAGACCAATTAATCAATGGGGCTTTTCAAACTACTATTTATAATACCTTGGGACGTAAAGTTTGGAGCCAGATCAACACACGAAGTAATGATGCATTACGTTTTGATATTTCCAGCTTACCCAACGGGCATTTTATTTTACAGATTGCTGAATTGTCGTCAGGAAAAGTCCAGCACTTTAAGCTAACGAAGCAGTAGAAAATCATTCTCTGAAAAAGACCCGTTTAACTCTTGGAGAAATCCCCGCAACAATATCATAGGGAATGGTATTCATCCATTCGGCTAATGTTGTAACCGATAATCCTTCACCAAAAACAGTAACCTCCTGTCCTTCTGTGGCCGTTGGAATGTCGGTGATATCCACCATAATCATATCCATGCAAACATTACCAACTACTGGCGCTAAAAATCCATTAATCAGCACCTTACCCACTCCTTGGCTAAACTGTCGCGAATAACCATCGGCATAACCAATATTCAAGGTGGCAATTTTACTATCTATGAGTAGGACACCTGCTTGGCTATAACCTACTGTTTCTTCTTTTGGAATATGCTTAATTTGCGAAATATGGGTAGTCAAAGTACTGATTTGACGAAGTTCTTTTTGAAGAGACGAGTTATTACTTATTCCATACAAGCCCAAACCTAATCGAACCATATCAAACTCCACATCTGCATCATTTACCGCGCCAGCGCTATTCGCTAAATGCTTAATAATAGTATATCCTAATTTTTCTTCTATTTGACTACACATTGAAACAAAGCGCGCTCGCTGATTTTTGGTAACATCAGCAAATTTCATATCATCGCTACCAACTAAATGAGAGAAAATACTTTTAACTTCAAAACAGTTCTTGCTAATTAATTTTTCTAAGAAAAGGGGTAAGTCCTTTTCCTCCACACCTAAACGATGCATTCCTGTATCTAACTTTATATGAATCTTTAATTTAGTATTATCGACATTACACCTACTAGCGAATTGTTGTAACAGCTCAATAGAAAAAATCTCAGGTTCTAAATCATAGTGTCGCATGGCATCCAAACTTGCAACATCGGGATTTAAAATCAATATGGGTAATCGAACACCATTTTTACGCAGGTGAATTCCCTCATCAACATACGCCACGGCTAAATAATCTACACCATGTTGCTCAAGTGCTTGTGCTATTTCAAAAGAACCGCTACCATATGCAAATGCTTTAACCATAGCCATAATTTTGGTCTTTGGTTTCAATCTTTTTTTAAACACATTTACGTTATTCAACAAGGTCGATAGATTAATTCTAAGAACCGTTCGGTGAATACTTGCTTCCAAGCGATTCACAATTCTTTCCAGGGCAAATTCACGGGCGCCTTTTATAAGAATAGCTTCTTCTTGAAATAAATTAATATCACAATGATTTAAAAAATCGTTTGTGCTATCAAAATGTTGAACAACATTCGCTGTCTTGGCAAATAGACTCTTACGTTGCTGTAATTGTGGGCCTATTAAAATCAGATTTTTCAATTTTTTTTGCGCCAAAATCTCAAGCACGGCATCATAAATTGCATCCTGTTGGGCATGTTGTAAAATATCAGAAAGTATCAGGCTAAAATGCTGATGCTGTTTTTGTTCGTATAAAAAATCTAATGCAATACGCAGCGAAGCCAAATCAGAACTGTAGGTGTCATTTATTACCGTGCAATTATTAATTCCTTTCAGCAACTCCAAGCGCATTTCAACTGGTGGTAATTCTTGAAACCAGTTCGCTAAATCTTGAATAGCAAGGCCATTATCAAGCATGACCAATAAACAATGCATAGCATTTTCTATATAAGCGGCATCTGTATAGGGCAACACAAAATCAATTGTATTTTTTTGATAAACCAATCGTAGTTTAGTTTCCAACTTTTCTTTTTGGATAGAATCTATTCTTAAATCAGCATCAGCTTTTTTACCCCATGTTATCAGCGCTAGTTGAGCAGTATCAATATTTTTTGCCTGTTTAATTTCGTTATCTATCAACTTATGATCCGAACAATAATATAGTTTCTCGCAATTGCTAAAGAGGAGTAATTTTTCTTGAATTTTTTGCTTTGTATTATCAAAGTTAGCATCATGCGCTGCACCAATCATAGTGAAAATACCATGGGTGGGTTCTATCATTTTTCTTAGGTAATGCATTTCATTGGGTTCGGAAATACCGGCCTCAAAAATGGCTAATTCATGATGGTTAGCAATTGCTCCTACCGCATGAGCCACCCCAATCTGAGAATTATATGATTTTGGATTTTTCAAGACTAAATGTTGTTTTGAAAATAAGCGCGCCAACCACTCTTTGACAATCGTTTTTCCATTACTACCCGTTATTCCATAAACGGGAATCTTAAATTTATTGCGATGAGCGATAGCAATGGATTGCATGGCACGCAAGGTGTCTTCAACCAAAACAATGTGCGCATCATTGAATTTATTGATATCAACGGTAGCATCACTCACTAGAAAAACCCGAATCCCTTGCTCGTAGGCTGAAGCAATAAAATCATGTCCATCGCGAACATTTGTTTTCAAGGCAATGAAAATGCTATTCCTTGCATTACGTATTTTTCGGCTATCTGTACAAAATTGATTTATAACCACATCTGAATCTGACGAGTCAGACAATAATGTACCACTCGTAGTTTCAACGATATTTTTCAATTCTAGATTCATTAATTAACTCTTATCTTCTGCGCGGGTTTTAAAAAATGAAAATATCACTGACCCTCCTAAAATTCCGATTATGATTACGAAAGAAAGCCAAGTAGCTATATCATAATGAAAAACAAAATGCAGTAAGATTTTGATTCCAATAAATATCAAAACTATGGAAACACCTTGTTGTACATAATCAAATTTATCTTTTGCTTTTTGCAGAATAAAATATAACGGTCGCAGACCTAGTATGGCAAAAATATTACTAGAATAAACGATTAATTTATCCGTGGTAATAGCCAATACAGCAGGGATAGAATCGATGGCAAACATGATATCCGAAACACCAATTAGTAACACAGCTAGGCTTAGTTTAGTAAAATACAATTTGTTATTTAGCCGAACGGTAAAATGGCCTTCACTATCAACATTAGTAAAACGTAATCTTTTACTTAAAAAACCTTCAATCTTACCAAGCCGTTCCGTTTCATCACTATCGTCTTTTATAAAAAATATTTTGACTCCTGTGTATAACAGAAAGATCCCAAAAATCGCTAATACCCATTCGAAACGATTTACAATTCCGATACCGATAAATATAAAAACGATTCTAAATAGAATAGCCAATAATATGCCGATAGTAAGCGCCCTACTGATATTTACTTCTTTGACTTTAAGGGTGGCAAATACAAGAATAAAAACGAACAAATTGTCAATAGACAATGACATCTCCGTAAAATACGAGATTAAATAATTGAGCGAAGATTCTTTATCATACTCGAAATAAAGAAAAGCAAAATACCCCATGGCAATAGCAAACCAAACGGCATATTGCAAGGCCGCTGATCGCAATGATAATTTGTTTATTGAATTTTTATCCCGCCTACCTACTAACCCTAAATCGAGTACTATGCTAACTAGCAACACAACAATAAAAATTAAGTAACTTAATTGTTTGATATCCATAACCACGCTCTCTGCGAAGCTACAAAGGTACCATCGGGGTTCTGAATCCTTTGTTAGATTTTACGTTGAATCCGCAGTAAAAAATTCTTGTCGTTCGCGCAATATTTTTTGCACAGTGGCTGCGCTAATCAGAATAAAATCCCGGTCATCTAACCAACCGAAGAAGGAATCACCATCATAATCTTTGCCGTCTATGGTTATAATTTTATGCGTGGTCTTATTCACCTGTTTGTAGAATACATCTAAAGTTTTTACTTGACCCTTAGTAGACGTAATCTTTACCTGGGCAAAAGGGCTAAAAGCCTTTACGAAAGTGTCTTTCAAGATGTATTCATTCTCAAAGCCATGACAAAATAGATTACTGTAGAAACTAACATACTTCTCTAGTCGAAGATTATTAATAGTCGCATCTACCAATGTTGGTTGAATGTCCAATTCGGGATTTACAACAAGTTTGTAGCTTGCCTCCGCTTTATTCGGGTAATTCACTTCAATCTGTTTAATCTCCTTTTTAGGAAAGTATAAAATTTGTTTGTCTCGCCAATTTTCTATCTCAGTGCCATATCGCACACCCAAAAAAGTTCCGCCATGACCACATTTTACTAAGAATGGTCTAGGCGCATTAGTGCCATCTTCTCTGATATTGAGCATAACGGTTAGATTATTTTTAGAAGGATCTTTACCTACAAAATACGAATGTGTTTTTTTGTCACCTTGAAATATTTCGCATTTCACACTGTTTCCTGCTAGTGATTTTACCATGGTATTATGCGATGCTTGTGGTACCATTTGCGACGCATTTTGTTTGGACATCCCTTCTAGCAGAAACCCTACCCAATCTTGTCGCGCCCGTAAACTATCATTTACCATCCAAATACCTTCATCGTTTTTGGTTAGTTTAATATTACCAACTCCAGCATCACTCAAAAATATTTTAGTGACCTTATCTATATTTTCAACCTTAAAATTTGCTTCGTCCTTTGAGAATACAGGACCACCTTTTTTAAAGGCTAAATAAGCAACGAGTGCCAAGACCACAAGAATTCCCAAATAAATGAAATTTTTCTTCATCGCCTACAAATGTAATTCGTACTTAGTACTTAGTAGCAAGTAGTTCGTCTGTTTATGGTCATTTTGTAAGCGTAAGTAAGGCTCATCGGTGCTTTTCTGAATAACTATGGGCTTAGGACAAACCACAGCATTATCGTCTATCTTTAATTAAAGCAATAAAAGTTTATTTTTGACGTTACTCAATTATGAAACTCCTTTACATATTACCCTTCTTCATGCTAATGCCGTTTGTAGGCAAATCACAATCAGATTATACAATAGTACTTAGCAATTTAGACGGACAAGTCCCAACTATCTCGGATATCAAGAATGGCAAGATAAAAATGGAATATGCCTTGAATAATAAACCGATT
>CAYMFF010000014.1:15322-24537 GCA_964389575.1 uncultured Chitinophagaceae bacterium | reverse complement strand
AGTTGCGTTTCTATTAGTTGCTTCGGTCAAGTAAGATTGTGGCAACCTCGTGAAAGTGGAAATGACCAACAGCTCCTTTTCTCAAAACACGAACATTATTTTAAATTAGAAAATAAATACCAGCAATTAGTTTCTGTAACGGCTAGTGCTGGCAAGATATACAAGGTAACAGACTCTACGTTCTATTACTTAATGAACAAAAATATCCCAAAAGGTAAAATTCAATTCACCCTTAAACTCCTGATTAATGGAAAGATTAGCTCTCGCAAATTTGTGTATCCTATTTCCGCTCAAAGAGAATATTCATTTAAGCTGTTGAATAACAAAGATGAAATGCCAACTTTAGAAAATTTTAAAAATAAAGAAATTCGAATTCAATGCTATTATTTTGGCTTACCCATTAGTTGTAAGCCAGGCTGTGCCCTAATCGTACACGTGCCAAAACGCGGTGAAATGCCAGCACCCAAAAAATGTTGTGGAAACAACATTTATGATTGCTTATTTACAGTGGCTCTCAAAAAAGGCGATAGACTATTCTTAGAAGAGGTGGACATCTTTCATAACAATAATAAGATACGCCTTGGTGGATTTAGTTGGTTAGTTCGCAACTGAATCTACTAAGCTAATTGTCAGAAAAATTTTATTCTCATTTTACAATGTCTCCTTCAGCCATCTAAAGAATTCTTTCTGCCAGACCATAGCATTCTGTGGTTGCAGCACCCAATGATTTTCTGTTGGCAAGAATACTAAACGACTTTTAATTCGTTTTATCTGTGCCGTTTGAAAAGCTTGTAAACCTTGTCCAATTGGCACTCGATAATCTCTTCCACCTTGAAAAATCAATATCGGTGTATCCCAATCATTCGCGTAAGAAGACGGACTAAAATTTTCATAACTCTTGCGGGCCGTTCGGTTTTTACTATCCCAATACGGTCCTCCAATATCCCAATTGGCAAAGAATAATTCCTCCGTCGTACCGTACCAACTGGGTAAATCATACAATCCACAGTGCGATATAAATGTCTTAAATCGTCCTTCATGAATACCCGCTAACATAAATACAGAATAGCCACCATAACTAGCGCCTACCGCACCAATTCGTCTATTATCTACATAATCTTCAGTAGCTAAATCATCAATAGCTTCTAGATAATGATCCATTGCCAAACCACCCCAATCGCCACTAATCTGTTCATTAAATGCAGTACCCCAACCGGGCATACCGGTTCGATTAGGCGCTATCACGATATACCCTTGACTAGCCATCAATTGAAAATTCCAGCGGTAAGAATAAAACTGAGATAGCGCTCCTTGCGGCCCACCTTGACAATACAAAAGCGTGGGATATTTTTTATTAGGATCAAAATTAGGAGGGTAAATTACCCAAGAAAACAATTGTTTCCCGTCGTTTAATTCTGTCCATCGTGGTTTAACTTCTGGCATAGCGATTGAGTTGTAAGCCGCATCATTTACACGAGTTAGTTGATTCATTTCACCACTTATGGTATTGACCTTGAATAATTCTGTTGCATGATTCATATCGCCTCGGTGCACAATTAACTGGTTGTGCGCCTCGCCTAAAATTCCTCGAATATCAAACTGACCATTCGTTAATTGTTCAATACTTCGTCGGCGATTAATATTCAATTTGAAAAGCTGTTTGGTGCCACGATGCGCTGCGGTAAAATAAATGGTTTGATGATCAGCACCCCAATGAAAAGAAGAAACACTTTCATCCCAATAAGCGGTTAGATTTGTTTTTTCTTTAGTGGCCCAATCCATTAGTATAATATCATTTTTGTCTGCTTCATATCCTTCACGTTGCATTTGAGTGTATGCCATATACATTCCGTTTTTACTAAACGAAGGGCTCATATCGTAGCCCGGATTTTCCCATGTTAAGTTATCAGTTTCACCACTGGCTAAATGATATAAATAAATATCCGTATTGGTACTTTCGGCATAATCCACACCACTCTTTTTCTTGGTAACATATACAATGTGCTTGCTGTCTGGCGTAAACATATAATCACTACTCCCACCAAATGGTTTGGTAGGACAATCATATGGTTTTCCGGGCATCAAATCTTTTTCAGCAACGGCCGTGCCTGAAACAACATCGGCCACGAAAGGATGATCATACTTCCCATCTTCCCAAGTATCCCAATGTCTGTAGTTTAGATTATCATAGATATAAACTTGTGAATTCTTCATTTCAGGATAAATATCCTTACCATTTACGTTCTCCACTTTCACCCCTCGAATTACAATAGCGTGCTGTCCGTCCGGTGATACTTTTACACCACTGGTTTTACCAATGGTTTGACAATCATCTCCTTTGGGCAATGATTCTATGCGTCTGGCAGCGCCACCATTTGTTGGAATCGCATAATAAGCTCTATCCGTTTTTTCGGTATAAACATTTTTATTGCTCACGCTGTAATAAACTGTATTACCATCTGGACTAATACTTTGTCCGCTCACTCTTCCTAAGCTCCATAAAAACTCAGGAGAACACACTTCTTGCGCCGCCAATTGAAATGTAGAAAAAAGGATAACTATAAAAAATGCTGATCGTTTCATACGCTAAAGTTAAGGCAAGTAGATAAATGTACACTTGCGGAAAGAAGAAAATCTTAAAGCCCTTTCTTCATGCTACATTTGTAAATGAAATGCGCAAGTTGGGTTATATTTTTTTAGGTCTCCTTTTGGGTATATTGTTATTCTGGGTAGGGAGTATACAATTGGGAAACCAAACAGTTTCTACATCGGATACCAATACGATCGTAACCAAGCTAGAAAAGGTATTTAAGATAGTCAGTGCCGAAGGACATTTTAATGAAGTTTATAATTACAAACAAACCAAAGAATATTTTCGTTTTATCCCTTCTACAAAAAAAGCCTTGCTCATGATTAAAGCCGAGGTGCTCATGGGATATGATTTTAAAAACATAAAATATGAAATAGACGAAAAAAATAAAACGGTCCGAATAAGCAATCTCGGATTCCCCGAAATTTTATCCGTCGACCCGACCTACAATTATTATAATATTGACGATGGCTTATTAAATAAATTTGACCCCAAAGAATTAAGTGACTTGCAAGAAGAAGGTAAAAAGCAAATTATAAAAGCCGCATACCAAAGCGAACTCCCCAAAATGGCACAAGACCAATTACAACTTTTACTCAAGGAATTTTTCGTTCCCAGTGGTTGGAAAATTGAGACCAACAAACCTCAAATAATAATTAATAAATGGATCAATGACTAACTTATCTGTAGTCATAATAACCAAAAATGAAGCGCACAACATAGAGCGCTGTATTACATCCTGTTTGCCACTAGATGCCCAAATTATTGTCCTAGATAGTCACAGCACGGATAATACAGAACAGTTAGCAAAAAACCTTGGAGCGCAAGTTCACAAAGTAGATTGGAAAGGATATGGCGCTACTAAAAACGAAGGTGCTCATCTAGCAAAAAATAATTGGATATTGAGCTTGGACGCAGATGAAGCCTTGGATGAAAATTTGCAGAAGAACATTATTCAAACGCTGAAAGAAGAAAAAGACCTCGCCGGATGTTGGCTATATCGCAGTTTTATTTTTAACGATAAGCAACTGCTTTACGGAGCATTAAAAAACGAAAAACGACTTCGCTTGTATAACAAAATCAAGATGCAATGGAACCTGGATAGCGTTCATGAAGATTTGGAACCCATTGATAAAAGCATAGATTGGCCCACAGCTACCTTGCAAGGAAGCTTGTTGCATTATTCTTATAAAAACATAGAAGACATGCGAGAACGACTGGATAAATATGCACAGCTCAGCGCTGAAAAACTACATCAAAAAAGCACCTTCTATCTTAGCTTAAAAAAGATAGTCGCTCCCAGTTTTTCATTTCTGAAAAATTACTTTTTCCGATTAGGAATTTTGGACGGAAAAGAAGGTTTCATTTTTGCGAAAGAACAAGCCAATTATGTGCGAAAGAAATATGCGTATGCAATAAGAAATTAATAGGATAATCTTGCCCGAGTATAAAGAGTTTTACTGCAATTACTCTTTCAAGAAAACATAACCCGCTTTCTCAGCGCCCCAAACATAATTTCCATCCGCGTCAAAACCACGGTCCCAACTGTGCAATTCATTTTTATAAACGGTAACCTTAGCTACGGCATAAGTTGATCCGCTTCTTTTGCTTTCGCAAGTTCCTTTGGCTGTGCCTCCAATAAAAGCCATTTTATCATAATCAAAATTTAAAATAACATCACAACCATCTTTACGTGTAATGTCTGCGGGCGTCATCTCATTTTCAAATTGTTGCCATTGCTGTACATACCGTTTGGGATTGGGAAATTTATAAATCGAACTCACAAATTCACCCCATTGATTTTTCCAAAGATGATATACGCGCTGACGATATGGCTTCGCTTCATTTCCTGCTAATGCCTGCTCTACATAAAACCAATAACCGTCTTTTCGGTCTTGCCATATGGGAACAATCTCCATTTCAATATGATAATAATTTGCAGAATCGCTCATGTGTTGGTCATAACTGCTGTATGAACCAGCCATCCAACGGGACAATTTTTTCATCATACCGCTTTGTGCTTGCACACCAGTGGCACCTAAAAGAAAAACAATAAAAAGAACCTTGAATTTATTCATACAAAAACAAATGTAAAGATGAATTAATCTCTGGACCGAGGATAGTCGAAGAAAACTAATTTCTTTTCAGCTTCATCAAAATGCTTCCATTTTTTACAATCTACCTCAAAAGCCACCATGCCGCAAGTAGGCAAATTGTCTGTAACATAACCGCAAAGTGAATTTACAAAATCCGTAATCCCCGTATTATGACAAACAATCATAACACTTTCATATTCTTTATCTAGACTATAAATTACTTCTCGAATACGATTTTTATTCGCATGGTACAGTTCATCAACCCAGACAATATTTTTTTTGTCGTAGCCAATAGCATCAGCTAATCTCTTTGAGGTTTGTTTGGTACGTTTAGAGGAACTCGAAACAATTACGTCTACATAATAATGCCGATTACGCAACCGATTACCCATGTCAGGAGCATTTTCTTTGCCCCGCTTGTTTAAAGGTCTGTCAAAATCTTTGAGCGTTAAATCACCCCAATCAGATTTTGCATGCCGCACCATTAATAACCGTCTCATAAATTCAAAATTATATATCAAGTGCAAGTTAAAAATAATTTTCAGTAAAGTTTGTAACTTTCTTTATACTTAAACGATATACTAGTACCCTATGAACTCAAAAAGCTATAACCAAGCTGTGAAAGACTATTCCGATAGGCTATTTGGGTTCGTATTAAAAAATTTAAATAAAGACGTGGAAACTGCAAGAGACATAGTACAAAACTGCTTCGAGGCCTTATGGAATAAGCGCTCCGACGTTTCAGCTGATAAAGCCAAGAGTTTTTTGTTTCAAGTGGCACACAACCAAGTGGTGGATGTTTATCGCAAAAGTGGCAGAATGTTATATGTAGCAAACTACCACGAAAATGCTATCAGCGATGCACCTAGCACAAATGATAACAAAGAAATAATGCATAAAGCGCTTGAAACATTACCAAGTATGCAACGATCGATGATTTTATTGAAAGATTATGAAGGATATTCTTATGCAGAAATTGCAAAAATCATACAGGTAACTGAAGGGCAAGTAAAAATCAACCTATTTAGAGCACGAAAAAAATTGAAAGAATTAATCCAATTATCCCTAACCAAAAAAGCCCTATGAACATCAATAAACAGAATTACGAAGAGTGGATGGTAGCTTTTATGGATAATGAGCTGGATGAAAATGAGTTACAAGCATTCAATAGTTTTTTAGCCGCACACCCTGAATTAAAAACTGAGTTAAACGATTTTAAATCCACCCAATTTAAGCCAGAAAGTAATATTGTTTTTGAAGGCAAAGAGGCACTTTATAAAACCAACGGTGCTCTCCTACTACTAAAAAAATCTTGGCCCATCGCTGCAGCTCTAGCTATTCTATTAGTTGCATGGCCTTTCTTAAACAACAAAGAATCTAATGAGAAAGTCATTGTAAAAAATGAAAAAAATACTGTTGAGAAAGAAGCAAATATTGATACGCCAATTAGAAATCAAGAGGCTATTGTAAGTGTAAAGGAAGAAGAAGTTGAATCAACGGTTCAACAAAAAGAAAAAATCGTTTTACCTAAAAAGACCGTTGGTCTTGTTAAATCAAAGCCTATACCCAGACTTAAAAGAGCAACCTCAAACAAAAACGTAGAAAATGTTTTGCAAAAAGAGAAGGTTGAACATGTATTAACGCGAGTTGCGGACTTACCTAAGAAGGCAATAGAAAAACAAGAGAACAAACCAACTCTTAAGCCACAAGTTACTTTTGAAGACACGACAAAAGAAGTTGTCGTTCAAGAAAATAAGGCACCCAAAGCAACAGAACCGGCGCTGCCCAAAGAATCGACTGTAATGGAAGAAAAGGATAATGCCTTGGTCACGATAGATGAGGTTAACCACCCGCGACTTTATAATAAAATAAATACCGTGGTAACTCAAGTAGAAGAAAAAATTGAAACCATTAAAGAAATTAAACGAAAACCAATCACCATCTACATCGGTAAAAGAAAATTATTTACAATAAACAATTAAACCTGTCTTCGCGAATGCGAGGAATCAAAAACAAAAATTATGAACCAGAAAATTTATCAAATCTTAGTAGCCCTTATTGCTTTACTATTAGGTGTCAGTAGCGCTCACGGACAAAAAAAAGATACCACCGAATTTAATCTCGAAAATGTAAAAATTATTATTACTGAAAATGGAGACACTATTAAGCCCAAAAAGAAAGGCTTAGATGGTATGCGAATTTCTATCGGGAATAATGGCATTAAAATTGGAAACCCAAATAAAAAAAAGAAACACAAAAAATTACACACCGGTATGCACTTTGACTTTGGGATCAACAATTTTATTGATAATTCAAAGTATTCAAATCTTCAATCGCTTACTGCAGGTGGCCAGCAACCACCGAATCAATCTGTGGTACAAGACAGCATACTTAGGCCCGTAAATCAAAATGACTTACAACTAAGAAATGGGAAGTCTATCAATTTTAATTTTTGGCCGGTTTGGCTCAAACAAGATGTGGCCAAACATAATGTTCAAATCGAAACAGGACTTGGATTTCAATTCTTCAACTATCGCTTCTCAACAAACGTAAGGCATTCAGATGCAGTGCCGGTAAATACTACAACCCTTAATCCGGGCACGGCTTCAATCGTTGGACCTGGTTTTGAAGATGTAAGCGACCCTGCCCGATTACAAGGCAAAGAAAAAAACAAATTAGGCGTAAGCTATGTAAGTGTGCCACTGATGCTTCGCTTTAATTCTAACAAGAAAAAAGGTCATAGATATTTTGTAGGAGCTGGTGTTATTGGTTCGTACAAACTAAAGTCTTGGACCAAATTTTATGGCGATAAGGAAAGTGGAAATTATGGCATTAATAATTGGATGACACAACTCAGTGCAGAGTTGGGTATCACTGGCGTAATTAAACTTTATGGAACCTATGCGCTGCAATCTATGTACGAAAACGGACTGGATAGAAGACCCTTTGCAATAGGCATCAGATTATAAACAAATAAAACCAACACAATATGAAATACTTAATCATTTGGGAAGTCTAAATGGTTTGATAGGTATTACTCAAATAAATGGTCAAGCGTTTTTCCCGAATGCAACATGGATTCAAACGATTTGGCAAAATTAATAGTCCTATGAAATATATCAATTTGATTTTAATCGCTACTTTAATTCTTTCATTCGACTGTAAATCACAGAGTTTATCTTTTGATAATTCGTTTGCAACAAACGGAGTGTGGCAAGACCAAAAAGTTTCTGAAATAAGCAATATACAGTTACAATCTGATGGTAAAATCCTCAGCGCAGGTTATTGGATAGATTCAACTATTAGTCATTGGCAGGTTGCGCGCCATAACGCAAATGGAAACTTGGATGTAAACTTTGCCAATAATGGATTTGCATTAACTTCTATTGGCTATTATCAAGACATCGCAGAGAATATAGCCATTCAAGCTGATGGAAAAATTTTGGCGGTAGGCTCCTACCAAGATTATCAGCTAGGCCCCTACCACACAGCTATCTGTCGTTATAAAATAAACGGTCAGTTAGATTCCACCTTTGGTTCCAATGGAATTATAAGACTAACTTATGGGCAACAGGATGCATTAACTTCCATTAATATTCAATCTGACCATAAAATTTTATTGGGTGGCAGTGTTGCTTTTAATTCAGCACCATCTTTTTCCATTCTACGGCTAAACCAAGATGGAACAGTAGATGCTACTTTTGGAAACAACGGATTAACGATCACGAACTTTAATGACCCTTCTGTCATCTATGATATGCAACTATTATCAGACGGTAGTATTTTGGCTTGCGGATATGAAGGTATCTGGAGTTTTGGTATCGGATCTAACACAAGATTTGCCATAGCAAAATATAGTAGTTTAGGAATATTACAGAACTCATTTGGAACCAATGGTTTTGTGCTTTTAAATGTCAATCCGGCATCATTAGATCGAGCTACAGAAATTGATATTTTCAATAATGGAAAAATTTTATTGAGTGGATTCTCTCAAAACGGCGCAGCCTTTGTTAGAATGTTAGCTAACGGAATGTTGGATAATACATTTGGGCAAAATGGTATCGTTTCGGATAATATGAACGCCATTCCTACCAGCACAAGCATTCTAGCGGATGGCAAAATTCTTACCTTAGGTAGTAAACCCCTCCAACCATTTGACTATGGTTTTCAAATAAATAAAATGAAGACCGATGGATCTATGGATAGCACCTTTGGTGTCAACGGAATATTTGAAAGCAATATCACAGGCGATGCGGATTATGGTCAAGATGCCATTCTTACTGCGGCTGGAAATTACTTATGCGGCGGAAGTTCGGATGGGAAAAATGTACTCGTTAGATATACCATTGGGTCACCGACTTCTACCTCCTCAATAAAAAATACTCCCCATTTTGAAGTTTATCCAAACCCCACAGCTGGAGATATTACCATAGATTTTGAGCTTGAGAAAAATAGTCTGGTTACATTGGAATTGCTCAACAATCTCGGACAGAAAGTAGTGACATTTTATAAAGAGAAACAATTCAAGC
>CAYMFF010000014.1:0-15222 GCA_964389575.1 uncultured Chitinophagaceae bacterium | reverse complement strand
TAATTCGTCAAGTTGTGACATCAAAAACAATGATAAAATTCATATGATTTCTACAGAGCAACTTCGTTCTTGTTTAAAACGAAATGAAAAGTCTTTAATTTATCAATGGTCTCCGAATTGTCATAGTGATGTATGTATCTTGATTTCTGCTTGTCAGGATTATTGCAATCAAAATGGCCTAGAACTTTATGTCATTGCCGAATATTATGATTGGGACAAAATGCAAGGTCAGAATGTAGCCAAACGTCCAATTTTTACCTTGGAGCATAACTATTACAAAACGGATTATGTCCTTAAGTATAATCGGCTCTTTCTTCAAGACTTAGCTCCGAATAATCCGTTGGTAGGGAAAAAGGAATATGGACGGTTTTTATTCTTTAAAAAGGATATGTTAGTCGAGCGTCGCAATAGATTGTTCTAGGTAACGTTCAATATTTCTGAATTATTAAACAAGGACTTATGTCATTCAATACTCTATGGAAGGTTTCTATTTTTAGAGGATGAAAGCTAATATTCTAATTCTATGTATCTTATTCGTTGCTTACAACAAGAAGGAGAATAAAACACATAAATGTTTTCCAAATTGTACTGAAATTAATATTAAAACCCAAAATTATCAAAGCCCGTTTCAGTTAGCTCTTTATATTTCTTCTCATTAAACTTTACATAATGAGATGGTTTATGAGGCACACCAGTTTGTTTTTCGTCTAGACGGGTTAAAATATCTAACTTCTGAATTTTCCGTCTAAAATTTCGCTTATCAATTTTTTTGTCCAATATGGTTTCGTACAACTTCTGCAATTGGCCCAGCGTAAACTTCTCAGGTAACAAATTAACACCGACTGGCTGATGCGCAATTTTAGATTTTAGTTTACTCAGCGAAGTATGCAAGATATCTAAATGATCAAAAGCAAGATCATCAATTTCGGCTACTGCTTCCCATTGTACACTTTTCGCAAAAGAAGAAGCCATCAATTGGCAATTCTCCATCGGTAATAAGGAATAATAAGCTATGGTAACCACTCGAGCTTCGGGTTGCTCACGTATTGATTTTAACCATTTTTCATCCTTTTTATTGTTCACACGATTCGGGTCACCAAAAGCTCCTACTTGCTCCAGATAAACACCTTTTAAACCTGTAAGCTCTTTCAGGACACGCTCTGCGGCCATATCTAAGTTTTCACTATCGTAAATCAAATCTCCAGGAAGTGCCGTTCGCATCAGTTCACTGCCATTACCCGTTCCTCGACGAATGGTAATCACATTTAGTTTTTCAAAGTCAAAACCAAATATGACGCAATCCACTGAAATGTTTGGATTTAAGCCCGTTTTTATAGTATGATGATAAGCTCTGTTCACTGTTCGTTTTAAGAAATAATTACCTTATATTTGTATAGTGTCTTTTTTACACTAAGTAAATGTACGACCAAGAATTTAAATTTTTTATGAAGAAAATTATTTTCTTATTAACGGCTTGCATTTTGAGCATTTCTTTAAGTGCTCAAACGAAAGTAATGAAAACAGATGCTGGCTATCAACTGATGCGAAATGGGAAGCCCTATTACGTAAAAGGTGTTGGAGGACAAAAGAACCTGGATAAAGCCATCGCCATAGGAGCAAATTCATTGCGCACATGGGGCATTGAGAATGCGCAGCAAATACTAGACGAAGCACAAGAAAAAGGAATGACAGTTATGTTAGGCCTTTGGATGCAACACGAACGCCATGGCTTTGATTATAACAATAAGAAAAAAGTAAAAAAACAATTGGACCACTTTAAAAGTGTAGTTCGCCAATTTAAGGATCACCCAGCTTTGCTCATGTGGGGCATTGGCAATGAGCTTAATTTATTTTATAAAAATCCGGCTTGTTGGGATGCTGTAGAAGAACTGGCGCAATATATTCATCAGGTAGACCCTAATCATCCGGCTACAACTGTGACAGCCGGTATTAATAAAGAAGTGATTACCGAAATTAAAAAGCGCACACCCAGTATCGATTTGTTGTGTGTAAATACCTACGGCGATATTGTCAATATTGCCAACGTAAAAAAATTCGGTTGGAACGGAGCCTATATGATTACAGAATGGGGACCAAATGGTCATTGGGAATCTCCAAAGACAAAGTGGAATGCGTCGATAGAGCAAACCAGTCAAGAAAAAAAAGAATCTTACTATACTCGTTATAAAAAATATATAGAGCCAAATAAAAACTATTGCTTAGGCAATTATGTTTTTCTCTGGGGCGCCAAACAAGAATATACCGAAACTTGGTATGGTTTATTTACAAAAGACAATAAAGTAACAGAATGTATTGATGCTGTAGAAATGGCTTTTACAGGCAAAGACCCTCGCAAACCCGCTCCTACGCTAAAAGACATCACGCTGAACAACAAAAGAGCAAAAGATAATATTCACCTAACCAGTGAAAATTTCTATCGGGCCAATGTGGCATCTGCCATAGGCATCAATATGAAAGAAACTAAATCATTGGGCAACAAAGCAAAATATTCTTGGCGCATTCTAAGAGAAAGTACTGATAAAAAAGCAGGAGGAGATTCTGAGGAAGCCGCACAAAGTGTACTCACCAGAATAAAAAATAAAAAGAGTAAACAAATAGAATTTAGAGCGCCTAGAGACCCTGGTGCCTATCGCCTCTTTGTTTCTGTAACGTTTAACGGAAAGGTGGCGTATGCTAATGTTCCGTTCTACGTAGATAAAAGAAGTGAGAGTGATGGCGCAGCGCGTTTTCTTAAGTTCAAACAATATGATATGAATAGTTTTGAAGATGAGCTATAAACTAAAAAATATCATTTGCCTTTGGGCATGCTGCTTCGTCGGACTCAATCTTCAAGCACAAGAACAAATTGTCGATTCTACACTAACCGAAGAAGCAGATACTGATGTAGGAATCTTTCCAAAACGAGTAAATAAAACATTACAGAGCTTATCAGTTTCGGGTT
Source organism: uncultured Chitinophagaceae bacterium (assembly GCA_964389575.1). GTDB lineage: Bacteria > Bacteroidota > Bacteroidia > Chitinophagales > Chitinophagaceae > JAGNRR01. The sequence continues at coordinate 12,260 of CAYMFF010000014.1, read as the reverse complement.
ATTATCGCTTCATAACAAACTATCGTGATATGAAAGAATCATATCCTGAAATGACCAACACCCGAAATATTTTTGTGGGAGATGATGCCCAAATACCCCAGCTCTCTTTAAACATTAGTGGTCGTGTTTCGGATCGTACATCATTCGGTACTGATTTGTTTATGTGGACGCCCATGACCGGCGCTGGGCAAGCAGAAAATGTAAAAGGATTAAACCTAGGTGTCAATCTTTATGGTTCTTTTAATACTGACTTTGGTAGCTTCAATGTTCGTACGGGTGGTATTCATTGGTATGAGCTTTCTTCTTTTACCTTTCAGACCAACCGAGGCTATAATCGTTTTTCACTTTTCGAAAGAAACCCCTGGGACCCAGTAACTAAAACTATCGATGGCCGGTATAACGACTTTTTCAGTAGTGGAGCCTTAAATCAAGATAGACGCTGGGGTATGCAGGCTTTTCAAGGAATTATAGTTGATGGAGCTAGCTTACCGCATGATTTTTATGGATCATTAATGTACGGTAAAACGCAATTAAGCGGTGGTGCACAACCAAATCCCAACAACACCTTCGGTGGTAAAATAGGTAAAAAATTTAAAGGCAATACAGTCGCCCTTAATGCCTTTAATAATATTACATATTCAGATAGTACGCAAAAAAACAGAATTGGCATCAATGTCTTAACAGGAGAATTCAATTTCAAGCATAGTAAGTTTCAACTGAGTGGAGAAATTGGAGCCGGACGATATTACGCAAATGACTCATCAAAAAATAATTGGGGTGAAGCCATTTCAGTAAAATTGAACCTGCCTAAACTTTCTAAAAAACACAGCACAGAAATTCACTACTACAGAATAAGCCCAAGGGTTTTAAATAATAATGGCGCCTTCATTAATACATCCGTGTCGGAGGCGCCATCTTATTTGAACAATGCAGGTAATACTCAAGCTGTAATTGTTGCACCCAATAGCACGATGAATGCCGTAGGGCAAATGGTGAACAACCGTCAAGGAGTAGAGGTCAATACAGATTTAAACTTCGATAAATTAAAACTTTCAATCGGTTATAGTGCTTCGGCAGAAATAGATGACCTTTCTAATCGTATTAACTATTCTCATCCAATAAATAATATTGCGCGTTCTCGTTTTTGGCGTTGGGCATTTCCTGCTAACGTAGGTCCTTACCAAAACTTAAATAAAATTTACAGAGGCGTTTATGAAACCGTTGCGCTCTTGGAAGTTGATCCTACCACCAACTTACCTTTAGAAAAAAAGTTTTATAATAGCTTAGAATTACATGCTAAGTATAAAACAAGACTGTTTGACAAAAACCTATACATTTTCTATTTAGGACAATTCAATTCAGCACAAAACAAATTTAAACCAATAACTGACTTTAGTGACCAAGCATTATTGCGTACCTATTATCACCAATTAGAATCTTATTACAGAATTAATAAATATCTTCTTTGGTGCAATTATGTTGGTTTTGAGCGCATTGTGGCTAGCTACCGGACAGAACTAGATATCGTAACGGGCAAACCAAAAAATCAAACGGGCTGGGGCCTTGCCACTGGCTTTGACATTGACTTAGGTAAAAATTCCGGTTTGTATTTAAGACAACGTTGGATGAATTATGAAGACAGCAGTTTTGGTTTGGACCGTTTTAAAGGATTTGAAACAACCGCAGAAGTAAAAATATTTTTTTAGAAAGATGAAGAAAGTAACATACGGTTTATTCGTGCTCATGGCCATTAGTCTGAGCACTGTTGCACAAAAGAAAAAGAAAGTATCTTTTGTAGGTGGTGCACGTTCGCTTATTACCAACAATCAGCTTTCGGTAACAGATAGTTTGCCCGATACAACTTCGGTAAAAAGAAATAGCGGTGGTTATGCTTTGATTGATGTAGGTGTAAATATCAAACCCAATGATAATACAGAAATCTTGGGTATGTTCCGTATCAAAAATGATTATGGTGGATTTTGGGGTGCGGGCGTAAACTTTGATGTTCGACAGTTATGGTTAAAAGGCATCATTGCTAAAAAAGTTCGTTATCAACTGGGCGATATCAATATCAAACAAACGCCTTATACTTTATACAATCATCAAGCGGATCGCATTGATGATTTACCAGAAGTATTTGCTATGCAAAACCGAGTAGTGGATTATGAAAAATTCTATCGTAGAAATACCTGGAGACAACAAGGAGCAAATGTTGATTTTGCATTAAATTTTTCGAAGTATATCCAAGAAGTAAACTTTAATGGTTATTTGCTTCGCTTAGGCGCTTCTAATTTCTTAACAGTTCCGGACCGATTGATGGGAGGCGCCACGATAGGTGTGAAAGTAACTGATGATTTGTATGTGGGTTACAATCGTTCTTCAGTATTTGATGTACTGGGAACCATTAATGACAGTAATAGTTTTCATAATAATGTAAATACCATCAATGCCAAGTATACCAAAGCCATCAATAAGAATAATCTAATCCTTCGTGCAGAAGCAGGAAATAGCCTGTCTTGTCAAACACAGGACACACTAGCGCCTGAGCTAACTGATTATTTTATAAATGCCTCAGCTACTTTTGAAATTCCAAGTATCAAAACTTCATTTGAATTAGGCTATCTCAATGTAGGTCCAGACTTCAGAAGCACTGGAGCGCAAAGCAAAGACATAAATTACGGCAATCGACCCACCTTGTATAACCGTTATACAAATAATCAAACAGCTCGTTCTTTATCCCTTATGGATGTCATTGCCGATGATGCACTCTACAATCGCTCTATTAATCCTCAAATGGCCCAGTATAATCAAGCCTTTAATATTGTGATGCCTTTTGGAACGGCAACCTTTAATCGAAATGGGATTTATGCTCGGGTAACTCACCAAACAGAAAATTATCATGTTCGAGGTGAAGCTTATTTATTGGCCGAAATTAGAGGGCAAGGTTCAACCCAATTGCGAAATTTATCGCAGTACAAATTAAAAGGATCGGTAAATTTGAACAACTACCTAAAAACTAAGAACAAATTTATCGTTCATGCCGGTTTGAATATGCAGTCGAGTAAACGAACTGGACAGACATTGGCCAATGTTGATTTCAAGAGAAATTTACTTACAGCAGGCGTTCGGTATGAACTATTTAAAAACATGGAAATCCTAGGCGGGTTGACTAGGCTAACCGCAAACGGAAACGAATTCATGGAAGACCGAAACGACTATGAAGAAATCACATTTTATAATCAAGTTGACTATGATAATCAACAAACCTTATTAGGTGCCGGCTTGAAATATAATTTTACAGATAAAATATTTTTATCGGCTTATTATCAATCTATACAAAACGAATTAGCCGTTCAAGCGGACTATACTATTAATCAGTTTGGACTTTTATATAACATGACATTTTAAAAATTAATTGAGATGAGAAAATATTTATTGCTTTTAAGTATCCCACTTGTAATTTTTTCGTGCCGAAAAGATGATAAGGTAGAGGGTCCGAACATTGATGATTTGCTTGGCCAATTTGCCATTACAGAAGCATTTCAAGCAGACCGTGACACAGTTAACTTTAGCACTGGCGAAAAAGTAGTTTTCACTGCTAGTTTTAATAAACTAACCGATTGGGAAATTCATATTACCGGTGAAACGTCGGGAGCACACAGAATTATTTCAGGACAGAGTAGAGAAATAGATGCTTCCAATGGCACTTGGATTGGCGGCACCACAGAACTGCCCTTTTTCAAGGCAGAAAACTGCGACATAGAATTAATCATTCCGGATATAACCGATACCTTTCCTGAGGCCGTTGAAATTAGAGCGCCCAAATCAAACGAAGGCTTCTTAATCAGTGATTTTGAATCTGGAATTTTTGATGCAGGTTGGACTAAATTCATTCAATCAGGTGCTGACATGGATTGGAATATTAAAAATGACCCAGCATTGAGTCCAGAAAAAGATCATTATTTAAACATGGCTGGCACAGTTAGTTGGGACTACCTTATCGGTTTACTTGATTTTAATGCCAGTGCTTATGGTGCTCCTACCTTCCCACTATCTACCAACGGCGACAATGAATATTTTAATTGTTTGATTTATGGAGAAGCAGGAAATAATGAAAGCATCATTCTTTTTCAATTTAAAGAAGATGAAAACGGCGATGGCACATTCAATGAAACGAATGAAGATATGTACGCCTGGGAAATCAAAGTAAACTGGACCGGTTGGAAATTAATGTCAATTAAATATTCAGATTTGACCGCATTAGAAAACGGTCAACCTGTAACACCTAAAGGAAATGGGATTCACAATCCAGACAAATTGGGCATATTATCGCTGCTGGATTTAGCCAATCCAGCGAATGGCTTTGCTAGTACAAAAATTGACTATTTAATCTTTACACCAAATCAAGCTTTAAATCCATAATGCGCATTTTAGGATATACAATATTAGCTTCATTGCTTTTCTGCTCCTGCGATATTATCAAATTGCAGGACAAAGGTTTGTATGATTACAAATCAAACGAAAAGGTTAAAGCGAATATTAATGGATTCTCGGATCTAATTATTTTTGAAGGCGCATTAGATAATTCCGTTTGGGCTTCTCCCGAAACACAATGTGTTACGATGACAAAAGAAGAAAAAGAAATGAAAGTTTCTAAATCTTCCATGCACTTAAAATGGGATAAAGTAAGTGGCGGTTGCAAATGGATTGGGATTGGGTTTGGGTGGAATAATTGGCTCGGAAAAGATATGAGCGAGGTTATGGAAGAAGCCGCAATTGTACTATACGTAAAAGCTGCTGATGAAAAATTTTCGAACCTTCCTGTAGCTTTTGCTTTAGAGGATTATAGTGGAACGCAAGCTTACTTAGGCTTTAATAAAAAAATGGTTTCAGGCGATTTCACTCCTGATAAATGGACGCCAGTAATTCTGCGATTAAAAGATTTTCCGTTCAAAGAAAAAGATTTTGATACCCGCAACGTAAAGCAATTCATGATTCAATTAGAAGGAGATGGCAACATTTACCTAGACGATATAAAAATTATAAGACTACAATAAATTTGAGAAAACTACTTATCATATTATTTCTTTTTCCACTTCAGTTGCTCGCACAACGTGACGTAAACATTGATGCACTTATTAAGAATATGAGCATCGAGGAAAAAGTAGGCCAAATGACTCAGCTGGATTTAGGCGTTTTGGCAGATGGAAAAATCTGTGCGCTTAAAAAACCGCAGACACTCAACAAACAAAAATTAGAAAAAGCTTTCAAAAAATATCAGATAGGAAGCATTTTAAATGTGGGTTGTGGAAGTGGTACCATTTCAATGGAACGTTGGCACAGTATTATTGATGATATTCAGGATATTGCATTGCGCAATTCTAAAAATAAAATCCCCGTACTATATGGTATTGATGCCATTCATGGTGTAACCTACACAAAAGGTGGCACCCTATTTCCACAACAGATAGGTCAAGCCGCAACTTGGAATCCTAAGTTAGTAAAACGCGCTAATCAAATCAGCGCGTATGAGACAAGAGCTTCTGGAATTCCTTGGAACTTCTCGCCTGTTTTGGATGTCGCTCGCCAACCGCTATGGTCTCGATTTTTTGAAACCTATGGTGAAGATGTTTATCTAGCAAAAACCATGGCGCAACATGCCATAGAAGGTTTACAAAATAACAAAGAAGAATATCGAGTAGCTGCTTGTATGAAACACTTTTTGGGTTACAGTTTGCCGTTAACAGGAAAAGATCGTACACCAGCCTGGATTTCCGAGAGAGAACTAAGAGAATATTTTCTTCCCACTTTCCAAACGGCAATAGTATCGGGAGCTAAAACAGTCATGATTAATTCTGGCGATATCAATGGTACGCCCGTTCATGCAAATCAGGATATTTTGACTAAACTGCTACGCGATGAATTAAAATTTGAAGGTGTGGCGGTTACCGACTGGGAAGACATTTACAAACTACATACTTTGCACCGTGTAGCCAGCTCAAAAAGAGAGGCTACGAAGATGGCAATTCTTGCAGGTATTGATATGAGCATGACGCCAAATGATTATGAATTTACTGACCACCTTATTGACTTGGTTAAAAAAGGTGAAATTTCCGAAGAACGCATCAATCTTTCAGTACGTAGAATTCTTACATTAAAAAAAGAACTGGGGCTTTTTGAAACAAGTCGTTTCAATAAAAATAATTATCCAGATTTTGGCTCAAAGAAATTTGCAACGGCTGCGTATAATGCTGCTACCGAGAGTATTACGCTATTAAAAAATAAGAACAACCTACTGCCTTTAAAAAATTCTAAAAAAATATTGGTATGTGGAGCCGCGTCTAATTCCTTAGATTTATTAAACGGTGCATGGACACATACTTGGCTTGGTCAAAACGAAAAAGATCAGAACTATATTACACCGAATAAAAAGACGATTGCACGTGCCATAAACGACGCAGTTGGTCACGACAATTTCTTCTTTGCAAAAGGTGCTTCAGTCACTGAAAAGCCTAACATGGAAAAAACGTTTGTACTAGCAAATCAAGCAGATTATATTATTATTTGTTTGGGAGAGACGCCTGCAACAGAAATTCCAGGAAATATTAATACGCTGGATTTAGAAAAAGCACAGCAACAACTCGTTGAAGACTTATCCATTACTGGAAAGCCCATTATATTGGTTTTATGTTTTAATAGACCGAAAATAATACACTCACTAATAAATAAAGTAGATGCAATTGTTCACGCCTACTTACCAGGTAATGAAGGTGGACGAGCGGTGAGTGACATCCTTTTCGGTAAGGTAAACCCTAGCGGAAAACTACCTTTTACCTACCCTAGTGCTACCAATAGTTTAGTGACCTACGACCACAAACGAACCGAGGATATGCATGTTGATTTTTCAATGAAAGCTTTTCAACCAGATTTTGAATTTGGAGAAGGCCGATCCTATTCTCGTTTTTCTTATGGTGCATTGACGGTATCGAAAAAAAAATTAGGTGATAATGAAAGCATAGACGTTCAAATTTCAGTTAAGAATACTAGTCAGCGCGAAGGAAAAGAAGTGGTACAACTTTATTATGATGATCTATTCGCTAGTATAACACCAGCTGTAAAAAAATTAGTTCGTTACCAAAAAATACACTTAAAACCTAGCGAAGAAAAAATTGTTCGGTTTGAATTAAGTAAAGAAGATTTTTCGTTCATCTCGAAAGATTTGAAGCGAATAACCGAAGAGGGTGATATTATACTAATGTGCAAAGACAAAAAACAAAAAATTGAGATACGATAAGATGCAAAAAATAATAGCTTTATTGGTTTGCGCCCTTCTCTTTGTCGGTTGCAAACAAACACCTTTGCCCGATCCAATTGTACCGGTTGGACCGGAAGAAAAAGGAGACATCCGTTTTTCAGGATTTGAATGGTGGTTTAAAAAAAGTAACAGTCCTGTTGGTCCGGGTCCTTGTATTTTCTCTGACTCTTCAGCTAACATTTGGGTAGATGCTCAAGGAATGTTACACATGAAAATAACCAATCGAGGTGGTCAATGGCAATGTGCTGAATTAGTTAGCGTAAAAGAAATGGGCTACGGTACCTACACATTTACGACAGCGAGCAATGTGGTGGATATCGATCAAAAAATTGTTGTTGGATTGTTTACTTGGGACACTTATTCTTTTCAGACACAAGCCAATAGTGAAATTGACATAGAATTTGCTAAATGGGATAATCCAAATGATAGCTTAACACTAACCTGCAGTGCACAACCCGTGGCTAACTGGCCTGTGCAATTTACAGAGCGCTCACAAAAGCCAAGCATGAGCAATTTAGAACCCTTACGAGGTGTTTCTACTCATGTTTTTGAATGGACACCCTCTTTAGTTAGCTGGAAATCCTACGAAGGTGAAAATACCACCGGCACACCGATTGCTACTTTTGAGTTTAGCTCAAACAATATTCCTCGAAAGAAAATTGAAGGGCAGAACGTATCGGACCCAATAGTAATTCCAGCGCCAAGTGATAGCACAAATGCAAGAATAAATACTTGGCTTTTATTCGGGGATGAACCCGTTAACAATCAAGAATTTGAACTCATTCTTAAATCTTTTAATTACGAACCTTTATAGATAAATACAAATTAAAAAACAAACAAAAACAAGAACACTTTAAAACAAAAACAAAATGAAACAAAAAAACAAAATGATGAAAAAATCACTCTTACTAATCCTATTCGTTATCGGATTTGCGCAAGTAGGTAACTCGCAAGTCAACATTGCAGTTGACACAGGAATGAACTGGGTTGGATACATGAACGTATTTGATTCGGTAGGTGCTAACTATATCTTCGGACAAGGTTGGGGTGTACCTGATTTAAAAACAGTTGTAGATCCTGGTAATGGTTCTATGCAATTAAAACCCAATTATAATAATTACAACGCCACTGACCCTTTTTGGTCAAACGGTGCACTCGGTAATAAATTTTGTGAGGCAAACACTTATATTGAAGACGTTGCCTTATTAGGTCAAACGGTAAACTTCGATGGTTTTGTTGATACTTTTGATATTAATGCTGGCTATACTGTTCATGCTTTTATTAAAGTATTGGATGCCAATAATGGTTTTGCCACAGTCCTTTGGGATTATGATACCATTTCTGCAACAGGCACTTTCTCTACTTCTTTAGTTATACCCAACACGAGTGGGTTTATTCCTCAATATGGATTTACGGTTATGGGTTTAAATGCAAACCCTGTAGATGAAGCTGCTTATGGTAAAGTACATATTCGTGGTAATCAAGCACCTTCTATGCCAATGGTAAACACTACTTTCCAGGTTCAGTCACCTGATTCATTACCAGTGTATTTATTTGGAAGCTGGAGTGGCTGGAGTAACTTTCCGGGAGACCCTATGACTTCTATTGGAAACAATACGTATGAAGCAACTATCTCATTAACTTCTGGTCAAACCTATGAATATCTGCACGTAAATGGATCTGTAACAGAAGATATGGACTCTACGGCGGCTTGTACGAATATGAATGCAATGTTCACTAATCGTATATTAACCATAGGTAATAATGACAGCACAGTATGTAATATCTGGGAAACTTGTAATACTTGTATTCCGGTAAGTGTGGATGACGTACTTAAAGATAATTTGGAAGTATTAGTTAGCAACCAATTCATACGATTAAACGCATCAGAGTTAAATGCTGTAGATGGTTTAGAAATTTTTGATATTGTAGGGAAATCGGTTTACTCGTCGAACGGATCAGTTCTTACCAATCGAAATATCAATGTGAATTTAGAATCTAATGCGCTTTACATTATCCGTGTAAATCAAGGTGATAGTTATTACACGATTAAATCAATGATTACTAAATAGAATTTTAGAGGGAGGGCTTCAGTTTCTAGAGCGGCCCTCTTTTAAAAAACGTAAGAATACCTTATTGTTTCAAACGCCCAATTGCAATTTTGTAGTTGGGCGTTTTTTTATTCTTAAAGGCATATTGAAAACGAAAATGTTAAAAGAATAACTCTTTTCAGAAAATGACACTTTCTTACTAACCAATTTATATAGGCACGCGTCTTATGCTTGACTAAATTTGCTCTTATCAAAAAGCAAACCAATCGCCTTGACATCATAAATGATAAATTATACTTCATAATCATTGAGTAAATTTTGTTTGAACATATATGAATAAAGGTAAACCAGCTCATTCTCTTGTTTTATAAACGTTTGAATAGCTGGTTTTTTTCAAAAAAGAGAATGGGTAAATGAACCATTGTGGATTACTTCCCAATAACTCCCTTCTCAAGTAGATTCTCACCGCTTACATTTGCATTTGTCTCGCAAGAAGCGTAGACATTTTTTAACTCCTCACCACGCCCAAGGCGTGGCGGGTAAAAAAAAAATGCCTAAAGACAACTCCATTAAACACGTACTGATTATCGGCTCTGGACCTATTATTATTGGTCAGGCTTGTGAATTTGACTACTCGGGCACCCAAGCCTCGCGTTCGCTTCGCGAAGAAGGCGTAAAAGTGACCTTGATTAACAGTAATCCCGCCACGATTATGACCGATCCTATGATGGCGGATAAAGTGTATCTATTGCCCTTAGAGGTAGAAAGTATCAAGCAGATTTTACAAGAAAATAAGGATATTGACGCTGTTTTATCTACCATGGGTGGACAAACGGCCTTGAACCTGGCTAAGGAAGTAGATGAACTAGGCATTTGGAAAGAGCATAATATCCGCATGATTGGTGTGGACATGGATGCAATAGATAAAGCGGAAGATCGTGAGAAATTCCGGAAGTGGATGATTGAAATGGGCTTTAATGTAGCCACGGCTAAAACGGCCAACTCATTCTTGGAAGGAAAAGAATTCGCCCAAGAAATTGGTTTCCCATTGGTAATTCGCCCTTCTTATACATTGGGTGGCTACGGTGGTGGCTTTGTAATGAGTAAGGATAAACTGGACGATGCCTTAAAAGCTGGCTTAAACGCTTCACCTATTTCTGAGGTATTGGTTGAGCAAGCCGTATTGGGTTGGAAAGAATATGAGTTAGAGATTTTACGCGATAGCGCCAATAACGTTTGTATCATTTGTACCGTTGAAAATTTGGACCCCATGGGTGTGCACACAGGTGATAGTATTACAGTGGCTCCTGCCATGACGCTCAGCGATACGTGTTTCCAAAATATGCGAAATATTGCCATTGACATGATGCGCAAACTCGGAAATTTTGCAGGCGGTTGTAATATTCAGTTTGCCGTGAATCCTGAGAATGAGGAAATCATTGTAATAGAAATTAATCCGCGTGTGAGTCGTTCTTCGGCATTGGCTAGTAAAGCAACGGGTTATCCCATTGCAAAAATCGCAGCTAAATTGGCTTTAGGTTTTAACCTTGACGAACTAAAAAATCAAATTACAAAAACAACTTCGGCTTTCTTTGAGCCAACGCTTGATTACGTAATTGTAAAAATACCGCGTTGGAACTTTGATAAATTTAAAGGCGCTAAAGACACACTGGGTTTACAAATGAAAGCGGTAGGTGAGGTAATGGCCATAGGTCGATCGTTTACCGAAGCGATTCAAAAAGCCTGTCAGTCTTTAGAGAATAATGCAGTAGGCTTAGGTTACTATGGCAAAAGCCTTATGAAAAGTGAGGACCTTTTGGAATACCTTAAAAAACCAAAATGGGATAGAGTCTTTAGAATTAAAGATGCTATCATGGCAGGGATTAGTTTAAAATCTATCTCAAAAGCAAGTCATGGAATTGACATGTGGTTCTTAGAACAGATCAAAGTGATTTGTGATATAGAAAAACAAATAGCGGAATATAAATTTGATACCATACCCGAGGAATTAATTTGGACCGCAAAAGAAAATGGATTTAGTGATGAGCAAATGGTGCGCATTATGAATCAGCGCAAAAAAGAAGATGAATTTTATGAGCGCCGTAAAGCCATGGGCATTCGCCGAATATTTAAAATGGTAGATACCTGTGCGGCTGAGTTTAAAAGTGAAACGCCGTACTTCTATTCAAGCTTCGAAAAACCTTCTGGTGGCAATGTGCTACCAAGTAATGAAAGTATCGTTACGGACAAAAAGAAAATTATTGTTCTTGGTTCTGGTCCAAATCGTATTGGGCAAGGAATAGAATTTGATTACTGTTGTGTGCATGGTTTGCACGCCATAAAAGAATGTGGTTATGAAGCCATCATGATTAATTGTAATCCGGAGACAGTGAGCACCGATTTTGATATGGCAGACAAGCTTTATTTTGAGCCGGTATTCTGGGAGCACCTTTGGGAAATTATTGAGCACGAACAACCGGAAGGTGTGATTGTGCAATTGGGTGGTCAAACAGCTTTGAAATTAGCGAAGCGATTAACAGAGCGTGGCATTAAAATTATAGGTACTTCATTTGAAAATTTAGATTTAGCTGAAGATCGCGGTCGTTTTTCTGATGAATTAAAAAAACTTGAAATTCCCTATCCTGAGTATGGTACGGCACTAGATGTTGACCAAGCTGTAAAAGTTGCCAATGAAGTGGGCTATCCTGTTTTGGTAAGACCTTCGTATGTATTGGGCGGACAGCGCATGCGGATTGTATTAAACGACGAAGAGCTAGAAAGTGCGGTAGTCAGTTTATTAAAACACATCCCCGATAATGTTATTCTGATTGATCACTTCTTAGATCGTTGCCAAGAGGCAGAAGTAGATGCGATTTATGACGGAGACGATATTC
>CAYMFF010000013.1:0-50181 GCA_964389575.1 uncultured Chitinophagaceae bacterium | reverse complement strand
AGTTCGTTTGCCTGCTCGGGTTCTTCTTTTTTCTTGATAAAAAAGAAGCAAAAAATCAAGGCTTGGAAGAAATGACTAAAAATTGACCAACTTGACTAAAACTATTCAAACTCGCGCCAAGCATTCTCAAAACTTAGAAATTGTATGCGCTCAAACACTGAATAGTTTCTTAACGCCAAGTTGCTCAATTTTCTTAACGCCATTTCTTCCGAGGCCGGTCCCCAATAATTTAGAAGTTTATATTGGGTAGAGTGACTTTCACAAAGCGAAAGGTAAAATGGATCGGAAGTGCAGCTTGCCACCTTTAGTGTGGACCGAAGGGAGAAAGAGAGCATGTAGCGAACACTTTTATCGTCCCCGCCCTAAGCGGGGTTCGCCTTGTGAACGTCTTGACTTTGATGCCTGACCTGCTTTGCGGGTTTACTTTTTGCGTCAAGGCAAAAAAGTAAAGAAAGATGAACGAGAAATAAAGCTCAATTCTATAAGCTGAGTTCTTTTGATTAAAATTAATTAAAAGGAATACCAATTGTCCAAGCAATCAATCAAAAAGTACCATTGAATAGAAATTAAATAGTAGACCTTTACATAGAATCAAAAAAAGAAAATCATGAGCACAAAACAAAAAATACAAATTATCATTACCAGCATGTTGCTTTGTGTTGTTCCAATTTTAAAAACAAACGCACAATGGATAAAAACAAATTCGTTTGTGAGTCCACATCATAATTTAGCCTACCCGCATCCAACGGCTGCTTACGGCAGTGGTGGAAGTGGTGAAATATATAAGAGTATTGATAGTGGGTATAGTTGGAATTTAATTCATGATTTTGGTCCATTTACTACGACCCAGAGCATTTTATTTTTAAATGCCGATACTGGTTTTGTACAACAGTTTCATAGAATGTACCGGACAACAGATGGCGGGCAAACGTGGCAAGCTTTACCGGACTTGTTTGCTCCAGCCTTTTCCTTAAACAATACGTTGAATATAAAAAATATTGGTAATACTTTGTATATCTCTGCGGCAAGAGGCGATACGAGCTTTGTGTTTCAGTCACAAGATTTGGGCTCTACGTTTACTATCGTTTATCAGGAAATTATTTCGAATGCGGAGCCGATGTATGTTTCTTTTTATACGGCTACTGATGCTTATCTAATTCATCCTAAAAATGATTCTACAGTTTTTGTTACGCATAACAATTTTGCAAGCATAGATACCTTGCTCTATAATAATGGCACTATTGGAAGTGAAGTCGTGATGTCTTTTGTAGATTCTAATTATGGATTTTTGTTCGGTCGTTCTGGTGCACAATCTGCACCGAAACGTTTGTGGCGAAATCCATTGCATCCACAAAGTATGAATATGCTTCCGCTTGCTTTAGATAATACGGGTATTTTGCCGGCCTTGGATATGGAGTTGGGTTTGACCGGAACAAATTCTAGAGTGTATGCCTGCTCGGAATATGGAAAAATATTTTGGTCACAAAATTTTGGTCAGTATTGGAATGAACAACAAACACCGGTAAATACCACGGTACAGTCTATCGCTTTTGCTACGCCTAATTTAGGAATTGCACTGACCGGTCAAGGTGCTATTTATACAAAAAATGGCGGCGACTTTCCCAATAGTATTATTGATCAAACGTTTAGTGATGCAATAAAGTTGTATCCAAACCCCGCGTCAAATGTCTTGTATTTTGAAATTGAAAATGATCAAGACATTGAAGGTGTTCGAATTTTAAATTTGAATGGTCAAGAGCTGCTACAATCTAATTTGAATACGAAGAGTATCTCTATACAGAGTTTATCAAGTGGTTCGTATCAAATAATTTTTGAAGGTAAAAACGGTAAGAAAGCGACAAAGCGTTTTATGAAGCAATAAACTCTTATTGTATAAGGCCGTTAATTCTAAAAAAATCTGTGCAGTAAGTTTTAATTCCGATGTAAATTTGCGGGAACCTTTTTTTACAACATGACAGAATTAAAAGTTCCTGAAATAGGAGAGAGCATCACAGAAGTAACTTTATCAGAATGGAAAGTAGCAGAAGGCGATTACGTTAAACGTGATCAAATCATCTGCGAGTTTGAAAGTGAGAAAGCAACACTTGACTTTCCAAGTGATGTCGCAGGTACGATTACTTTTGTAGCATCAGAAGATGAAGATTTAGAAATCGGTGCCGTGGTTTGTAAAATTGATGAAACAGCGGAGGCTCCCAAAGAGGAAAAAACTCCAAAGGCTTCGCCCGAATTGTTTGAAGAAAATAAAGACACTAAGGACGACAGCAACACTTTAGAAAAAGCCAAAAAGGAAATTGAAACTAATACCGTAGAAAACAAACCGGCGGGACCACCGAAATTTGTGGAATTAGTAGTTCCTGTTATTGGCGAAAGTATCAGCGAAGTGACTTTGTCTCAATGGAAAGTTTCGGAAGGAGAATATATCAAAAGAGATCAGATTATCTGTGAGTTTGAAAGTGAAAAAGCAACCTTAGACTTTCCAGCAGAAAAAGCTGGAGCTATACAATTTGTAGCAGCAGAAGGTGATGATTTAGAAATAGGAGCAGTAGTTGCAAAAATAAATGTAAATGCAGCGGCACCTGCGGAAGAAATTGTGCAAGTGAAATCTACTCCAGTTGAAAAAGAGCCTGCAACTCCCGAAGGCGAGGTAAAAGCAACACCTGTTGCAGAAGCTATGATAGCCGATAAAAAAATCGATGCTACTAAAGTATCTGGAAGCGGTTCGGATGGAAGAATTACAAAAAGTGATGTGCTAGAATTTATGGCTGGTCCAATCGATGCTGGCAAAGCACCATTTACTCGTGATGAAAGTCGCAAGAAAATGAGTAAACTTCGTCGAACGATTAGTCGCAGATTAGTTGAGGCTAAAAACACAACAGCCATGCTCACTACTTTTAATGAAGTAGATATGGGGCCAATAAAAGATTTGCGCACGAAGTATAAAGAGGAGTTTAAAGAAAAGCATGGTATCGGTCTTGGCTTTATGAGTTTCTTTACGCGTGCGGTAGCGATTGCATTGCAAGAGTGGCCAAGTGTAAATGCTTATATTGATGGTAATGAAATTATCTATCATGACTATGTAGATATTTCCATAGCTGTTTCGGCACCCAAAGGATTGGTGGTACCTGTTATTCGTAATGCGGAGAGCTTGACAATGGATGGTATTGAAAAAGAAGTGAAACGTTTGGCTTTAAGAGCGCGTGAAAATAAATTAGACTTAGCTGAAATGCAAGGCGGAACATTCACCTTGACCAATGGCGGAGTATTTGGTTCTTTATTAAGTACACCGATTATTAATATGCCACAATCGGCTATCCTTGGCATGCACAAAATTGAAGACCGCCCTATGGCAGTGAATGGTGAGGTGGTAATTAGACCCATGATGTATTTAGCGTTGAGCTATGATCATAGAATTATCGATGGTCGAGAGAGTGTCGGGTTCTTAGTTCGTGTAAAAGAACTGCTGGAAGATCCTACCAAAATGATTACTGCTAAACCGGTGAATCAGGTCTTATTGGACTTGTAATATTTAATTAATTTTTAATATATAGTTTTTTCTTATTTGTCTGACAGTTAACTACTTATTCATATGAATAATAGGGTAATGTGACTTTTCGGCATTATTTTTGCAACTGTTAATTTATTGGGGCCTTTGGTCCTTGAAACAGACGATAAAATGGGAAAAGACAATACAGAATTATACGAGAAGGAAGTAGAGAAATTTGCAGTAAATGGTGATATCAAAGGGTTAAAAAACGGCCAAGAGTTTGATATCAACAAGGATGATACTTTTTTAAAGTATGCTAATCAAAGCTTGCCTTTAAATAAAAAGAAGTCCCGAGCTGGCTTGACACCCTATACAGGAGCCTTTACCAAGAAACATAAAACGCATATTCTAAGAAGGTTAACCTTTGGTTCAAAATTAGGTGACATGCAAGCGCTTAGTGGAATGACAGCTGCTCAAGCAGTTGATGCTATGGTTACACAAGCAGCAAATGCCCCAGCTCCACCCATAAACTTTTATGAACCGTTTTATCAAGATAGTTCGCTAGTACCCTATGGTCAAACATGGGTTGGTGCAACAAGGTATGTTGGTTCTACTAGAGCTTGGAGAATTTATTCCTTAAAATCTTGGTGGTTGGATAATATGATGAATCAGAACATGACCATTGAAGAGAAAATGGTTTTATTCTTTCATTCGAACTATCCCATTGAAATCTATAATGGTCCCGGCAGACCGAATTTTAGTTACCAGCACCTTGAGATGCTGAGAACATATTGTTTGGGAAATCTTAAAGACTTTATCAAAGCGTTGAGCATTGATGGTGCGATGCTTTGGTATCTGAATGGGCGTGTTAATACAAAAACGGCTCCCGATGAAAACTATGCACGTGAATTACAAGAGTTGTTCACGGTAGGTAAGGAAGGTAATACTTTCACTGAGCCTGACGTTCTTGAAGCAGCTAAAGTTTGTACAGGTTGGAGAACGAGAGAACCCACCGCGGCAAATCCTACTTTGGCTTGGGAAAGTTATTTTAACCAAGGTTCACATGATACAACAACAAAAACATTTTCAAGTTATTACGGAAATACAACTATTAGTCCTGATAACAGTAACCCTGCTGGTTATGGGGCTAATGAGTTAGATGACTTAGTAGATATGATTTTCACTTACGGTGCGCAAGATATTGCTAAGCTCTTTGTGCGACGTTTGTATCGATTTTTTGTTTATTACGATATAGATTCAACCGTAGAGTCAACTATAATTGCTCCTCTAGCACAAACGCTAATCAATGGGAATTGGGAAATATTACCAGTTCTTAAACAACTTTTCAAAAGTGATCATTTCTTTGATGTAGCGAATATGGATTGTATTATCAAAAGCCCCATCGAATATTTTATGGGAATTTGGCGTAATATGAATTTTGAAATTCCAGCCAATGCTTCGCATGAGGAACGTGGGCTATTTTTCCATAGACTAAATCAGAACTACTTGCGTTTGAATGGACAGAATATCGGTGATCCACCTAATGTGAGTGGTTGGCCAGCTACCTATCAGGTGCCCTTTTATAATCAAATTTGGATAAATAGTGACACTGCTCCAAAACGTATGGTATATACAGATTACTTTTTACGAAGTGCTGGCTATTATGTAAAGTCCGGTGTTTATTATAAGATAGATTTTATCGCATTACTCGAAGATATTGATGCTACATTAACTCCTCCGGTTACTACGGTTTCGGATCCTAATATTGTAATAAGTGAATTAGTAGATATCTTTTTAGGAATAGGAATTTCCCAGACCTCAAAGGATTACTATAAATCAATTTTACTATCTGGTCAAAGTTCAGATTATTATTGGACATTTGCTTGGAATGATTATAAGGCAAATCCAACCAATACAACGTATAGAACAGTTGTAGAAACAAGATTGAGAAATCTATTCATGGAATTACTTCGTTTACCAGAACATCATTTAGCATAACCCTCATAAATAACTTAAGAAGAATGAAAAGAAGAGATTTTTTAAAGATGACGGCAGCTGCTTCAGCAGGGATTGCTGTTTCAGGAACACCTATTTCGGCAATGGGTCAGGATTCTATTTTTGGTAATTGGCTAAATGGTAGAGCAACCAACGGAAACGTGATGGTTTTTGTTCGAATGGCTGGTGGTAATGATGGATTAAATACCTTAATACCACTTGATAAATATACTGAACTTGCTACCGCAAGACCCGGTTTAATGATAAATGCAGCAGATGTATTGTCACTTACTGGTCATGCGAATACTGGATTGCACCCTTCAATGACGGGAATGCAAGGTTTGTTTAACTCAGGAAAACTGAATGTATTACAAGGCGTAAGCTATCCAAATAATAGTTATTCTCACTTTAGAGCTACCGATATTTATATGGCTGGAGCTGATTCTAATGTAAATAGTCAAACAGGTTGGTTAGGTCGCACACTGGAAAATCAATTGCCAGGCGCACCACAGGCTTTTCCTAATTCGACATTTACAGACCCGTTGGCTATTGAAATTGGTTCATCTGCATCCTTGTTTTTGGCAGGTGCAAATGGTGTTAACGGTATGTCCATTAGCAACATAAATAACTTTTATAATATCGTAAATAATACAGTTGATCCAGCACCTAATTCAAAGGCAGGTAATGAATTGACCTTTTTAAGATATATCAATCAGCAAACGAATGCCTACAATCAGGTAATTCAAACGGCTGCAAACCTTGGAAATAATTTAGCAACTTACCCTACTACTTCTTTAGGGAATCAGTTGAAAATTGTTGCAAATTTGATTTCAGGTGGATTACAAACACCTTTTTATATTGTTAATCAAGGTGGTTATGATACGCACTTCATACAAGTAGAAACGGATACTAAAACCGGTCGTCACGCTGATTTATTAGCGGATTTGAGTGATTCCATAACAGCTTTTCAAACTGACTTACAAATGTTAGGTAAAGATGATCATGTAGCTGGTATGACGATTTCTGAGTTTGGTAGAAGAATTATTGAAAACGCTAGTATCGGTACTGATCATGGTATGGCAGGTCCTGCATTTGTTTTTGGTAAGCATGTGAATCCTACCATTTTAGGAACTAGTCCAAATATCCCGATGAATGCTACAGTTAGCGATCAAGTTCCAATGCAACATGATTTTAAAGATATCTACGCATCAGTATTGGATGATTGGATGGGCATGACCCAGTCAGATTCTCAAACCGTATTGAACTCTAATGTGGTGGTTCAACCCATTTTCTGTCCAAACACTTCCTTGGTTGCTTTAAACAATCCTTGTTACAATGCTTCCTTACCGGTTGAGGAGTATGCTTACTTTACAGCTGTTTCAAATGGTTGTTCAAGTAAATTGACCTGGGGAACTCGTGGTGAAGAAGGAGTCGTTCAGTTTGATATAGAGAGAAGCACTAATGGAGACCACTTTGAAAAAGTTGGTGAAGTGGCGGCATTGAATGGCGAAGAGAATAATTACACATTTGAAGATTGGAACTTAGAGCCCAATCAAAAGCAATATTATTATAGATTTAAGGCAATAGATACAGATAATCATTTTGCCTATTCAATAGTACGTGTTGTAAACAACGAGTGTAATCAAGATAAATTCTTAGTGAATATTTATCCAAATCCTGCGCAGGAAACTTTGAATTTGGTAATGAATACTCATCAAGAAATGAATATTGGTGTTGAGATAGTTTCTATCAATGGAAGTATTGTAGTTCAAGATCGCTTTATTATTAGTGAAGGAAGAACAGTCAAATCGTTTGATATTTCTTCTTTGCCGAACGGAATGTATTTCGCAAGGATTTTAGATAGAGATAGCAGTACGAAGCACGCTGATCTTAAGTTTGTGAAAAACTAGCTTTAGTGAAAAAATATTTTGAGCCACATGTAAATGTGGCTTTTTTTATTGTGCAATGACTTTCTTGTTTAAAAATTTTCGCAATTCAATAATTTCATTTTCAGTTTTCAATACTCGTTTTGGTATTATATGAGCCATAACACTTGTTTCAAAAAGATAGAAGTATTCATCAGTTTCAACCAAGTTGGCAAATGCTTTCCAGTCGGTTTCATAACGTGAAAGATTATCTGATGTAATGTATTGTTCTTCAGTTATCACAACCGTTTTTACCCCTTCTAAACTCTTAGCACCTACTTTAAAGATATTAGCTACTTGTTTTTTCAAACTATTTTTAATAATGAATGGATGACCAATTGATAGAATTGCACCGATAGCTAATAAAAGCCATTCTGGTATTCCAAAAGTATGAGTGATATTGTATATAAGAAAAACTAAGGGGCCAATTATAATAAATGGTCTGAGATAAGCTCTAATCCTTGAAATTTTCTGTTTGGGGTTAGACCATGCAACGAAATAATTGTAGTTTATATAATCTTCCTGCTTAAATACGAATTGAAATTCGTTGTGTATGATAACGTCTTTATTTTCCATTGGTAATTGAATTGCCACGCAAGAAATCTTCTACAGACATTCTCTTTTTTCCTTCTAATTGAATTTCGTTTAAATAGATCCAGCCATCTGTAGCTGCTATTCGAATATAGGTTTTATTATCACTTTCAATTTTACCAGTTTCATGTTGGTGTGTGTCTGCTTTTGTGTAAGCTTCAAAAATTTTTAGTTTCTTTTCATTAAGTAAAGTATAAGCAGTAGGATAGGGACTCAAGCCACGAATAAAATTATGAATTCTAATTGCTTTTTGATGCCAATCAATATTGCAATGTTCTTTAAATATTTTGGGTGCTTTTTTATCGTGTTCTTGAAATTGTTGTTGGACGGCACTAATATTTTTGGAGATGAGTCCATCAACAGTTTCACAGATGAGCTCTCCTCCTAAAATGGCTAATTTGTCGTGCAAGCTTCCAGCCGTATCATTGGGTAAAATATCGATTGCTTTTTGCAGTATGATATCACCAGTATCAATTTCATGTTTTAATTGGAATGTGGTCACACCTGTTTTCGTTTCACCATTTATAATGGCCCAGTTAATGGGTGCTGCACCTCGATAATTGGGGAGTAGCGAAGCATGGATATTAATGGTGCCCAATGGGGGTTGATTCCAAACTACAACTGGCAACATTCGGAAAGCAACTACCACTTGTAGGTCAGCTTTATAGGAAGCAAGTTCCTCGATAAATTCAAGCGACTTTAAATTCTTCGGTTGAAGCACTGGGATATTATTTTGAACAGCATATTCCTTAACGGCAGAAGCTCTTAGTTTCATTCCTCGGCCACTTTTTTTATCAATGTTGGTAACAACAGCTACTACATTAAATTCATTCTGAACAAGTCGGTCCAGGGCGGTTACAGCAAAGCTCGGAGTTCCTAAAAAAACGATTCTAATGTCCTTTCTAGTCTTCATTATTATTTGTAAAAATAATAGCTTAATTTAGTTCCAACCGATTAAAACGCTATTAAGTAATGGAAGAACAAAATAATATCTTAACTGAAATTCAAGAAAGAAATGGTCGAGCGTTAGAAACTATTGCTGAGGTGGTTGAGAATACCTATTCCGGAAGAATAAGTAGGGTAGTCAATGCTGGCTTTGCGCTGATGTCTGAGTATATATTATACGCTGTTGCTTTGGGCGTATTCATTTTTATTTTTATCATGGAGCGGATAACGCCTTTTCATTTGCTGCGTCAAATGTGCGATAGTGAGTTAATAAACGATATTTTAAATCCTCATGAAATCAATAGTTTTTCTGTAACCATTAAGGTTATCATAGGTTTACTTGCCTTTTTTATTTTTATTACAGCTTACTTGCTACGAAAAAATAGAAAGTATAAAAGCAACATTCAAGAATCAATTTCTTCACTCAAGGATATTAAAAAAGAATTAGAAGAGAATAATAAACAACTAATCGATATCGAGTCAGCCACGGCAAAAGTGCTAGAAGCTTCTGTTCATGTTGCCAATGAAGCCAAATTGAAATAAAAAAGGCTCCAATGAAAATTGGAGCCTTTCTCTATTTTAGTAGTAGTAGTAATTATGGTTTATGCCATTTTTGCTAAATGCTTAGCAGCTTGTGATTTTAAATTTGCAGCTTTGTTCTTGTGAACAATGCCTTTTTTAGACAGCTTGTCTATCATTGAATTCAACGAAGGCAAAAGCTCTTGTGCTTCTTTTTTAGTTTCAGCACCTAGAAATTTACGATATGTATTACGCATAGTTTTTGCATAATATCGATTGTGATCTCTACGTTTGATGCTCTTTCGTGCAGATTTTTTAGTTGCTGAATGATTTGCCATGTTTTCTAAAAATTGGAACGCAAAAATAGGTTCTTTTTTCATAAAAAATCATGTAATTGGCAAAAAATATGTGAATTCTACTTTTCTAGGTTTGAGCTTTTACGGTTACTAAATAGGACTTAACTTCGCTTCAAAGCCCATAAGATAAGCATCTAATGAAAGATTTTTCGTTTCTTACGAATCCCCACCCAGAATACATAGAAAACCTCTATCAAGACTTTGTAAAAGATCCACAATCTGTGGACCCTGAATTTATGAAATTCTTTCAGGGTTTCGATTTTGCCATTGAACATGGCAATGGTCATTCCTCTGAAAATATAGCCTCAGGTCCAGTTACAACTGCTCCAGGCAATATAGATTGGGATGGAGAATTCAAAGTGTTCAAAATGATTAGAGCCTACAGAAAACGGGCGCATTTGATTTCTGATACAAATCCTATTCGAAACCGAAAAGATAGAAATGCTTGTGTTGCGCTAGATTGTTTTGATTTGGTGGAAGCGGATTTGAAAAAAGAATTCCATGCCGGAAATTTTTTAGGCTTAGGAAAAACAAGTCTTAAGGATATTCAAGCCAAACTAAAAGAAATATATGCTGGTCATGTAGGTATTGAGTACACTTATATTAATGACGAAGAAAAGTGCCAATGGGTAGAAAAAGAATTTGAAAAAGCAATGTCTTCGGATTTGCCCAAAGAGAAAAAGAAAAGAATTCTTCAAAAGCTTAATGAAAGCGTAATTTTTGAAAAATTCTTACACACAAAATATATTGGTCAAAAGCGATTTTCATTAGAAGGTGGCGAAAGCACAATAGCAGGTTTGGACGCCATAATCAATGAAGCAGCAGATAACAGTGTGCAAGAAGTGGTCATCGGAATGGCGCACAGAGGTCGATTAAATATCTTAGCGAATACCTTACAAAAAACCTACAAACAAATTTTTAGTGAGTTTGAAGGCACTATGCCAGAAGATACAACTATGGGTAGCGGCGATGTGAAATATCATTTGGGTTTTCGTTCGAATGTAGAAACATTGCATGGTAAAGAAATTAATATTCAAATAGCGCCAAATCCTTCTCACCTCGAATCCGTTAATCCTATAGTAGAAGGTTTTGCACGGGCAAAAGCTGATACGCTTTATGATAGTGATTATGACAAAATTCTACCTATTCTATTACATGGTGATGCATCAATAGCTGGGCAAGGAATTGTGTATGAGGTATTGCAAATGAGTAAGCTAAAAGGCTATTACACGGGTGGAACGATACATTTTGTGATTAATAACCAGATTGGCTTTACTACTGATTTTGACGATGCGCGTAGTACAGATTATTGTACAAGTATTGCATCCATGGTCCAAGCGCCCGTATTTCATGTAAATGGAGATGATACTGAAGCGGTAGTTAAGGTTTGCGAATTGGCCTTAAAGTTTAGACAAAAGTTTAATTCTGATGTCTTTATTGATATGGTTTGTTATAGAAAGTGGGGACATAATGAGGGTGATGATCCAAAATTTACCCAACCTCATTTGTATGATTTAATTGGGAAGCATAAAAATCCAAGAGAGCTTTATGTTGAAGATTTAAAAAAGAAAGGCTTGGTTGATGAGAAACGAGCGAAAGAATTAGAGGAAGAGTTTTGGAGTGATTTGCAGAAAAGATTGGACGAGGTAAAAGAAGAGCCTTTAGAATATAAAAGACAAAAACCTGAAATTGCTTGGGGTAGTTTAGAAAAAGCGCAGCCAGAAGCATTTTTTGAAAGCCCAGATACTTCAATAACTGAAGATGAGTTTAAAAAAGTTTTTGACTCAATTATGAATTTGCCCGAAGGATTTAGTGCCTTGCGAAAAATAGATAAGTTGCTTCGAGATAAAAGAAAGCTATTCGAAGAAAAACAACAAATTGATTGGGCTACCGGAGAATTAATGGCGTATGCTTCTTTGTTAAACGAAGGGCACAATGTGCGAATGAGTGGGCAAGATGTAAAGCGCGGAACATTTAGTCACAGACATTCTGTAATACGCGATCAGAAAAAGCAAGAATCTTATAATCGTTTAAATCATATTAGTGAGAAACAAGGAGAGTTTAAAATTTATAACTCACTGCTTAGTGAGTTTGCGGTTTTAGGTTTTGAATATGGTTATGCTATGGCTGACCCACATTGTCTTTCCATTTGGGAAGCGCAGTTTGGAGATTTCTTTAATGGAGCGCAGGTAATTGTAGATCAATATATTACAAGTGCCGAAACGAAATGGGGTAAGAATAATGGTTTAGTCATGTTATTACCTCACGGTTTTGAAGGTCAAGGACCTGAGCATTCAAGCGGCAGAATCGAACGGTTTTTACAAGCTTGCTCGGAGTTAAATATGATTGTCACCAATTGTACAACATCTGCTAATTTCTTCCATGTCCTAAGAAGACAATTGAAGTTTAATTTTAGAAAACCCTTGATTAATTTTTCTCCAAAAGCAAATTTGCGTTTGGATAAGGCATATTCTCATGTTTCTGATTTTACCAACGGTAAGTTTCAAGAGGTAATAGACGATAAATATATCAGTACAACCTCACAAGTAAAACGTGTTTTGCTTTGTTCTGGAAAGATTTATTTTGACCTGTTAAATAAACAACAAGCTGAAAGCAGAAAGGATATTGCTATCGTTCGAGTAGAACAATTGTATCCTTTTCCGCATAATCAAATTGAATTAATTCGGAAAAAATATGCTAGTGCGCAATTTGTTTGGGTTCAAGAGGAACCTTATAATATGGGAGCTGTGGCATTCTTAAAACTTATTTTAGATGCTAAGTTTAATATTGGTTACTTGGCGAGAAAAGCATCAGCTGCAACAGCCACAGGTTATGCTAAACAGCATGCCGCGGAGCAGGAAGCTATTCTGAATCAAGCGTTTAGTTTTAATAAGTAGGAAAGGAATTTGTCCATTTGTTTTTTGTTATATCATAAACTTGAATTTCTTTTCCGTTTGTGATACATAAATAACTTGCATCTAATTGACTTTTATAGGCCATTATTTGTTGAAAAGTATCCATACTTAATTTTTCAGTTTCTGCTTTACATTCAATAATCAGCCAAGGTGTGTCTTTCTTGTAAATTACAAGGTCGTATCTTTTTTTTAATGTTCCGATCATTATTTGCTTCTCAACTGAAAAGAGAGATGCAGGATAATCCTTTTTGTCTATTAAGTAATGAATGATTTGTTGCCGAACCCACTCTTCTGGCGTGAGCACCACATCTTTTTTTCGGATGATATCATAGATATATTCTTTGTTATCTCGTTGGGTAATTCTCACACTTCAAAACTAATCATTATTTGAACATATAGCATAAGCCACATTTTTTACTTATTTTCAAAGCTTAAAGTAATTGACATGAAAAAACTCTTTCGAAAAAAAAGTGTATCAAAAATATTAGAAGACGTAAAGTCAGGATACGCTGATGGTGAAGGGCACGAGATGAACAAGGTGTTGGGCGTTCGAGATATTACTTTTTTTGGAATGGCTGCGATAATTGGCGCTGGTATTTTTAGTACAGTTGGTTCTGCCTGTGCAGATGGTGGCCCGGCTATTATTTTCTTATTTCTTGCCATTGCTGTAGCTTGTGGATTTTCTGCGCTTTGTTATGCCGAGATGGCCTCTCGAATTCCAGTGAGTGGAAGTGCTTATACGTATACCTATGCAACCTTTGGAGAGTTAATAGCCTGGATTATTGGTTGGGATTTAATTATGGAATACGCTATTGGAAACGTGACAGTAGCAATTTCTTGGAGTGGAAATCTCACTACTTTTTTAGAACAAATCGGAATTCATATTCCGGGTTATTTATCCCACGGATATTTAGAAGTGAAAAAAGTAGCCGCTGAGTTTGTGGCGGCAACCGCCAGTGGGGGAGAAGTAACAGCTTATATGAGTCAGATGAATTCGATTTGGGAAAATGCCCCTTCGATTGGTTCTATGCCGATGATATTAAACTTACCGGCTTTTTTAATTACAGTACTTATAACCGCTTTAGTTTATATCGGGATTAAAGAAAGTAGAAGTGTGGCAAATGGGATGGTGGTTTTCAAAGTTTTAGTGGTTATTTTAATCATTATTTTAGGCTTCTTTTATGTTCGACCAGAGAATTGGTCGCCATTTGCTCCTAATGGATCTAGTGGTGTTTTGAAAGGTGTAGCAGCAGTGTTCTTTGCCTATATCGGCTTTGATGCCTTGGCTACTGTTGCTGAAGAATGTAAAGATCCGCAACGAGATTTGCCGAAGGGAATGATTAATTCACTGATAATTGCTACAGTTTTATACATTCTAATCGCGCTTGCATTGACGGGTATGGTGAAATATTCAGAATTAAATAATGAAGCTTTTTTGGCTAATGCTTTTTTAAGCAGAGGGATTGATTGGATTGGTGGCATTATTGCATTTAGTGCATTGATTGCCACTGCCAGTGTAATGCTTGTTTTCCAAATTGGACAACCTCGGATATGGATGAGTATGAGTCGGGATGGATTATTACCAAAGAAGTTTTCTAAGATTCATAAAAAGTATAAAACACCTTCTTTCGCTACAATTATTACAGGTATTTTGGTCGGAGTGCCATCCTTGTTTATGGACGCAGACTCTGTAACAGATATGTGTAGTATTGGAACATTGTTTGCCTTTGCACTTGTATGTGGTGGCATTGTAATTATGCATTATCGTAAGGATGAAGAAAAACCAAAGTTTAAGGTACCTTATATTTCGGCGCAGTACTTTTTACCCTTGTTGACAGTTGGAGTTTTAATTTGGCTATTTGTAAGTAAGGATACAACTGATAGTTATGCTTATGGATTGTTTTATTCTCAAGAAAATTTATTATCTCAAGTTCCTACTTGGATATTTTATATCTCTTTGGTTGTCCTAGCGGTTCTTTCATTTATGAAAAAACTGTCTTTGATACCCATGTTAGGATTACTATTTTGCCTTTACTTTTTAAGTACACTTGGAGCCACCAATTGGTTCCGTTTCCTAATTTGGTTAGGCATTGGTGTTGTGATTTATTTCTTATATAGCGAAAGAAATAGCAAACTTAATCAACCAAAATAGCCTCTTCTTCTGGCTGAGAAGCCAAGAGAATATTTTCAATGATTTTGGGATTGGGTTGCAATGGAATGTCCTTCTTTAGAAACGTCAAACCTTCCTCTAAATCTTCTAGCTCTTGCTGAAGCAATATATTGGTTTCTAGTTCTTTTTCAATAAGTTGCTCAGAATCAGCGTTTAGTTCCTGAAATAAGTAAGCCACTAATTGGTTGGAGTATATGTGTTGCATATGGTTTCATTTGATATCTCAACGCTGGATTAAAAGCTATAGTATGAAGAGGGTTCTCTATAACCAAAAATTAACAAATGCTTAGTTTGAATATATTTCTTGAGTAGCTTCTTTCAATTTCGCTTTATTGATTCTCACGACACCTACATGTTCGCATACTAATCCGCCAGCGATATTTGCAATTTGAGCCATCAATGCCTTGTCTTGCGTACTGGCATAAACTAAAGCTGCAACGCTAATTACAGTATCACCGGCTCCGGATACATCGACTATATTTCTCTTATGAGCTTTAAATAACTGTCCATTCTTTTCATCTTGCACAAAAACACCTTTTTCTGACAAAGTGATAAACGAAATTTTGTGCTTTAGTTTTTCTTTTAATTTGGAATGAACAAGAGCTAGGCTTTTTTTATTAATTTTTAATTCATTAATATCAAGACCTTCTTTTACTTCTTTTAAATTAGGTTTAAAAATATCAACACCTTTATAGGCAAAGAAGTTCTTTAGTTTTGGGTCTACACAAATAATACAGCCAACTTCTTTAGCATGCCGAATTACATTACGGATGACCGTGGGAGTTAAAACACCTTTATTATAATCTTGTAGAATAATAACATCTGGTTTTTCGATTTGAATGGCTTTTAGGCATTTATCAATAAACTTATATTGTGTTTCTCGAGAAATATTAGTTGTCTGTTCATTATCTATGCGCAACAGATGTTTGTCACTACTAATGACTCTGGCCTTAGTAGTGGTTAGTCTTTTTTTATCTTGTAAAATAGCCTTGGTATTAATTCCTTCTTTTTTGCATAGATCCATTAAAGTGTTTGCTTCTTCATCTTTTCCAATGACCGAAAGAATATAAGTTTGAGCACCCAAAGCAATACAATTGGCCGCAACATTAAGTGCACCACCTAATCGGCTCTCTTTTTTTTGTAGACTGACTATCGGTACGGGAGCTTCGGGCGACATTCGGTCGGAATGACCAAACCAGTAATTGTCGAGCATAACATCGCCAATTACAAATACTTTTTGTTGCTTAATTTTATTAAAAAGAAGATTAGATGTCATTCTGATAAGACAGCGAATTTACATCTTATTTTTTAGGCTCCCTAACGCGTTTTTTAGACTTTTTCTTTTTGGGTCTTATGACTCTAGTTACATCATAACGAGCACCGAGTCCGATGATATGCAGGCCACTTTGTTCAAAATGAAATTCGCTTTGGTAGAAATATTCCGCTGAGTATTTCCAACGTTTTTTGGAATAGGATAATGTCGTTCCTGTTCGAATTCGATATAAATAGGTTCCTTTATAATTTTGGGATATAAAGGGTTCTGTATACAGATTAGCTGACCAACGCTTGTTGATTTTTCTATCCAGCTTTATTCTATTGCGCCATACAAACCTGGGTTTATATTCTTGTATATAATCTCCACTTAAATAATTCATGTCATGCTGTAACAAGGTTCTGAACTCTATTTTCATTTTCTTAAATATTTTTTTATCCGCACTCAAGGCAATTCTGAAACGATGTTTATCTCTTTCATTATTAGTTATGAAACGATAATAGAGTTCTACATTCAACCTTTTAGCAAGTTTTCGGTCATAGGCAAAAGAGAAGTTGCCTCTTCTAAATTGACTTATGTTTTCCTTTAAATCGAGGCGATAGCTTACATCAAAATTAGATTTCTTATTTATTCGATACCGCAAGCCTACTTCGCCCCTGAAGCCCAAGTCTTGTTCCTGCCCCGTTGCTGATAAGGCAAAGAAGCAACATAATATTAAAAGTGGAACTCGATTAATTTGTCGCATTCTGACTCGTTATATCTTTTCGATTTTCATTGGTGCCTGCATAATAATAGGCATATA
The DNA here is from genome assembly GCA_964389575.1 of uncultured Chitinophagaceae bacterium. GTDB lineage: Bacteria > Bacteroidota > Bacteroidia > Chitinophagales > Chitinophagaceae > JAGNRR01. Next base: position 33,185 of record CAYMFF010000013.1, on the reverse strand, counting down.
TATTGGCCGTATCCCTTAAGAAATTCACATTTCGAACTTCAACCCGATGAATTGGGAGTCCGGTCCGTTTTCGTAAATCTTTTATCATTTCATCCCGTTTCTCAGGCTGTATGAGGTCAATTCGTTCGTAGACGATTTCCTTGGAATTTTCATGTTTTAACCCAATATATTTATCCAAAAAGCCAGTAAGTAAAAGAACGGTTGCATTACAAGCGATGATAACATAGAAGTTATTATCAGTCTCAGCCAATGCATTTACCAGCCCAAGAGCAACACAAGTAAAGAAATAGCCCATTTCCTTAATCGGTACAGTAACGGTTCGATAGCGAATAATGGAGAATATGGCAAAAAGCCCAAAGGCAAAACCCATTTTTATTTTAGTAGACCCTAACAACAGACAAATAATAAAGATGAGAATGTTGAATAAGAAGAAAGTAAACAAAAAGTCTTTATTCTTATGGGTTGTATAGTAGATTAAACGAACCAAAACAATCATTGCAAGAATGTTGATGCTAAAGCGCATAATTATTTCGAAATACTCGAACTGCTCGGGCGCACCTGATTTTATCATGCCATCTACAACAGATTCGATTTGATTGATACTATCTTTTAGTGCTTTTGCTAATTTATACTGTTTATCCGGCATGGGCTAATTCCATTTTTTTAAGTTTTAGAAGAATGGGTTTAAATTTATTTCTTTTAAGTTGTTTCTCAAGCATGGCTATGCCTACAGCGTATTTACTGAAGCTTGCTTGTCTCACTTGGTATTTTTTTAGTGTTTGAATCGTGTGACTGTAGTAATCATTTTTTCCTTGTTTGACTTCTATAATGGCTAAAAACGGTTTTTTAATTATTCGTTCTCCATTAAAAAAACGCACATCCGTATCAATAGTAATTCGTTCTGTATAGGCTTTATTACAAAGGGTAATGCGGTAAAATGAATTACTCATTTTTAATTCTAACTTTTCGCCAGCGTACCGTTTGTTCTCAATCATGTCATATTCTTCATTGCCTAACATTTCGGGCAATACCTCCATTACTTTACGAATTTTGTTCGTTCGTGTGCCACGCTCTTTATGCTTGATTTCAAAGAAATTCAAATTAGAATCTAAATAAGAGCGCGTTCTAACCTTTAGTCGATTCACATATCCGTTGTGATGATGTTGGTAGAATTTAAAGTCTACCGTATCATAATAATGCGTGAGGTATTCAAACTTTCGTTGTTTATTTATTTCAAGAATATATTGTTCAGGAACTAAATCATTCAACACATTTTCTAGCAAGGATAGGGGCAGAATATACTTCGTATCCACACGTTGCAATAGGCTAACGGCATTGAGCTGATCTAAGGTAATAGGCTCAAACTTATTTACTATTTGATCTATAGCGCTCATTAAATATTGATAATGAAATCGTCTAAAACGATAGTTTCATCTTTTTCAGAAATTGTTGTTTTTTGAATTACTGGTGTTTCATTATTTGTGCATGTATCACATTCTGTAAAAGTCCAAATTTCGTAATCACCTTTTCTTAGTTCGTCAAAACGAAACTCTCCATTCAAATCTGTACGGGTTTCGTCAAGTATCTGCTTGCTGCCACTCACTGCAATTACCACCTTCATATCTGGGGTGTAACCTTCGGCTTCTATTATTCCAGAATTTGGGGTATAGTCAAAAGCATACACTTTGCCCTCAATACAAGCTAATCCTCCAAATCCAGGCTCTTTGGTGCAGGAAGAAAATTGCAGTAGTAAAGCAATGGCTAAGCAACCAAATATTCTTTTCATATTACTTGTTCTTATCGTTTAGACGATAAATATACTAATAACACGCGTAGAAGATAATAATTTGATAATTTTAGAATGAAGTACTGGTATTCTTTTTTACAGTAAATACACGCGAGAGATTAAAGCCAAATTGAAATTCTCCTTTGCCCCAATCTTGAAGCGTTTCGGCTATGAATGTTTTTTCATTCATACCTCTAGCATTTGACAGGTGTAGTTGAAAAACATGACCACCCGTTTCTATATCCACTCCAATGGATAAAGGCATTAAATTATAGCCAGCTCGGGCTCCATATAAAATGGGATGAGCATCTAATACGATGGCTGTTCTTTTTGATATTTTAGCTCTTCCACCAACACCTAAAGCAAACATGCTGTTGTAATCCTGTGCTGTTTCTACTAAGTTTCTATGCACAAAGGTAGGTGCCAGTTGGAAAGAGAAATTTTCATTAAATTTTCTACCAATTATTGTTTGAGCGTAATAACCCATTCTGTTCTCAAAAGCATCAAATGCTGGATTGCTAAACGCTGATGTTCTGATGGTACTTCCTCCAATCACAAGAATAGAAACGGGAATGTTTTTCTCACCCGTTTGTTGTTGAACGATTCTGTATTTCACAAATCCGTCCATCTCTTTTTGAAAGGTACTTCTACCAATTCCAACGGTTAAATCTTTTGTGATACCATAATCAAAACCCATTCGCATTGAGGCTTGGTCCAAACCGAATAAATCTTTTAATCCATTCTTTACAATTCCAAATCGGTGAAGTATTCTAAAATCTAAAACACCTTCTCCTAGCATTTCCATGGAATGCCCATTAATGACTCGACTTGACTTGAAAGCATTATTTATGAAGGTAGTTTTGGGTTCTTGGTCGCCCATTAAATCATCTAATTCTGTCTGTGCAAATAGACTAATAGGGAAGAATAGGAAGAAGAGTAGTTTTTTCATTTTTGTATTTGGTTAGAGGCTAGTTTGCTTATAGTTTCTTCAGTCCTGCTACAATTTTTATTTTCACATCTTTGGCAATTTTATCCTTTACTGCTCTTGGGATTTTTACATTGTAATCCGTGAGTGTAATATTAAAGATTGACGAAATTGCTGGTGTGCCATTTTTCACAACAATAAATCCTTTTTCATTTACCTTATTGCTTTTGCCATGAATGCTTAATGTTCCACTAACTTGAACTGGATAGGTTCCATCTTTATCAAAGTTTACAGAACTCATATTTTTTACTTTACCACTGAATTTGGCTTTAGGATATTTGTCGCTATCCATATAATTTTCATTGAAATGTTCTTGCATTAGTTTCTTCTCAAAAACAAAACTTTTTACTAGCACAGAAAAATTTAGTTCATTAGTTTCAGTATTAAGTAGCACACCAACAGCTCCGTTGTTGGCTTCAATTGTTTCCATTGGAGCTTTTGAGTAAAAGCTAATTTTTCCTGTTTTTGTAAAATATTTATCCGCTTGTGCCGTAACAGTGATAGCTATAAGACCAATTAGTATTGTTATATATTTTTTCATAATTTATTTTTTAAAATTTCCTAAAACGCAGTTTTTTAATTGAATGGTTTTGCCCAGCATATCATCAGAGTCATGTCCTGACAGCGTGCCTTGTATTTTGACCATTTGTCCCTTCTGATGTTTACTCAAAGTTTCTAAATATCTGTTATCAATTTGACAGATAATTGAGTTTAGCTGATCCATTCCTAAGGTTATTGTTCTTTCAAACTCATCGCCCTCATTGGCCATAATAAAACCAGTTACCGCAATGTTTTTGCCCGTCATAGCTGTGAGTACTTCATCGGGGGCGGATAGTAAATCATTCATTGGATATTCTGCTTCCACCGTCACCGTATTTGGGTCATCTATTTTTTGGTTCGCTTGCCAAAAAATTATACCTCCTACAATAACCCCAAATATTAAAAGGCCAAGAATAATTCCTTTGAGTTTTTTCATCTTTTTATAATTTAATTATTCTGTGCGCCGTTAATGACCCATTTTTCTATTTTTTCAATCTGGCAATCGGTTAGTTTATCACCTCCTTTAGGCATTGGAGAAAATCCAGACTGATGTTTGAGCGACCCCAAAAAACGATCGCCCAACGCAATTGGTTTAAGACTGTTATAGTCTTCTAAATTTAATCCTGCTGCAAGGCTTACGTTGTTATGACAACCGGAAGTGTTACAGAACTGATCCAAAATAGGTTTTACAACTTCACCGTAGGTTGTTACAGTCGTGTTGCAAGGACCTTGTCCGGCTAGGATATCTTCTTTATTATTTTTCGTACATGAGAAAAATAAGGTGATGGCTGAGAATATAAAAAAGCTAGTTACTTTTCGCATGAGTTTATTTGGATTATCGCACTAAGGTAATGTCACCTCTGTGCATATCCGTGCTTTCGTCTCGGTATTTTAACTTGATTATGTATTGGTAACTACCTATGCTTGCTTCACTTTTACCATTATAACTCCCATCCCAACCATTACGTAGTTCGTTGGTACGGAAAATAAGTTGCCCCCATCGGTCGTAAATTCTGATATCCATTCCAACAACATCAGGACTTATGCGAATATTAAACTCGTCATTTTTGCCATCTCCGTTTGGTGAAAATGCATTCGGTATAAATACATCTTTATCAATCACTGGAATGGCAGGTGGTGGAATCGGTGGTGGAAGGTATTTAAAGTTAGCCGTAATTACATCTGTTGTGTCATACGTAAAAGTGGTAACTCGATTAGTTGCGTTAGCAATATTCGTCGTGGTGTTATTTTTACTCCAATTTAGAAATAGATACTGATTGGTAGCAGGTTCAGCTTCTATGTTATAGGATTGTAATCTACTGAGTCTAATTGTTGTAGGATAAGTTGGTATAATGTTTCCATTCAGTTTTATTGTTCCAGAATTTGGTGCCTGCACGTCAAACGTTACATCAATTGAATCGTAGTTGTAATATTTAAAATAAGCTATAACTGAATCTTTATCCTGAAAATCAAACTGCGCTGGAGTTGATGTTGCATTCGGATTAAAGGAGTTGGTTGGTTCTTGTGTTTCCCATCGATCAAATGTCCAATAAGGTCCTAATGTCGGAGTGGCACTAAGCTCGTAGGTTGAATCTGCTTGCATGATACGACTCCAAACATATGGAGCTTTCACAGAACTGTTTAGGGCAATTATTCCAGCATTGGAAGGCGAAACATTAAGCTTCAACTCACGAGGTTTTAGTCCCATACAACTGTCCAACTTTTGACTAATTACTGCACATCGATTAGTGATAAACGTTCTAGCATCGGTAACATATCCTTGCCAAGTAGCGTATGTCATGCCCCAACGAGTAGCTTGTCTTGCCATTTCCGGGTCAATGACGTTCACACAAGAGTCAAAATGATTGAGCATATTTGTGCAATCCAATGGTCCATTAAACATTCGAATCCATTGGTCTTTGTATGTTCTGTCAAATTCAGGATTATCCAAGAGATTGGTAAGCATATCAGTATGCTTCACATTGGTATTATTCTGAAACATAGATTCGGGTTCGCAGGGGTCAGCTTCAAAAGTGGTAGTGTTGAGATTGGAATAATTTGGATTGTTAAGACCTAAAATTGCATCCATATCCCATAAGGCATAGCGCCATTTCACCTTATTGTTATTACCTCTGCCTCTCCACCACATGGTGTTCCAATTGAGCCAATCATGATTAACCAAATAGGTGTTTATGATAAAATATTGACAGAAACTTTTTATGTTGAGTTCTGATTTTACGTATTCATAATTTGCCTGAACCGCCATGTTATTATTCACTATGTAGTTGTACAAATTGTTCCATGCAGTATCGCTTCCTATTCGAACACGCAAACCACCCCAGTAAGATAAATGATCTACTTTACTTCTCTTTTTTCCATAATAATAATCGAAATAATCAGCATCAACACGTTCTCGCATATCATAGACGCCCCAATACTGACCATTGATAAACAGTAATACAGGATGCCATCTTCTGAAGTCCATCTCTAAATTATATTTCTCAGAAAGTGTTTGAGCAAAAACGTCGCGAATATGTGCTCCATTACTTGGAGGAAAACCAGTGTTTCGAAGATTGTCAGAGCCCGCGGCCTTAAACATAACTCGATCAAACTTATTTCTTAAACTAGTATGAAATAGCTTCTTTTTAAATTCAGATTCGGTTCCAGTTTCATCCATAGCTTCAAAGTCGATTCCTTTTTGAGCGTAGGCCCAAGAGTCATTTCCATGACGAGATGCGCGACCTTCTAGTTCTAACTGTTGATTAAAATTATTATCAAAATATTCTATCGAACTTGATATTCTTAAATTGAAACCTCCAAATAGATTCGGTCCTCCGTTAGAAGACGCTGCATTATATGGACCACAAACAGAAACTACATCAAAGTTTGAGTTTTCATTGATAAAGTAGGTATTGGTTTCAATACGACTTGGCAATATTTGAGCATTTGCATTTACCGCTATTGCCCGAATGGCCATATTAGCCGCAACAGGAATTGGAGCTGCATAAACTGCAGAAGCTGTTGTCGGTATTGAACCATTGGTTGTGTAGTAAATCGTGGTGTTCGCTCCGGCTGCTAAAGCTACATTTTGAGCTACGGGGTAATTTCCCGCAGGAACTGAAAATGTTGGTGCAGCTTCATAGCCTATTCTGGCACCAGCATTCATGGCATTTGGTGTAGGATTGGTAAATGTGCTCCAAGTAAGTGCAGCATCAGTCGTGCGACCATGAGAGTGATTGATTTGTGTTCTTCTGCTTCCTAAATGCACACTGTCAATTATCGTGCCACCGGCATCGCTTAAAATAAACCATTCACCATTCGATTGTCTTAATTTAAAGCTTGTATGAATTTCATTTGCTTGAACTAATTTACGATTGCTACAGAAAATCATCTTTCTTGCTCCCGGATTGATAGGAGTCACCATGGGGATTTCATACTTCTGTAAATCACTGGGGTCATCGGTTAAAAAGTAACCTGTGAGATTAACCGCAGTAGCGCCAGAATTGTATAATTCCACCCAGTCTTCATTTTCACCAAAGGCATCTTGAACCGTATTTAGGTTTGAACAAGAAAACTCATTAATGACAACTTGTGCATTAGCAGAACTGAACGTAGCTATTGCAAAAAGGAAAATAATAATTCTATTCATCTTTAAAAATTAAGCGCCTTAAAAATACGACCATTTGAACACTTGGTCAAAAAATATAAATAACATTAAGGTGATTATTTGGTAATATTGTAGAGCAACTTTTAGCAATATGAAAAAAGCACTTTTCCTACTCGCAGCATTTATAATATGCACATCACAGATTCAAGCGCAGTTTACTACTAACTTGCCAATATTAAAACTGACCCTTAATCAATCTATTGTTGATTCGTATCGAATGTCAAGCCTTGAAATCATTGATAATACTTCAGGCACAAACACGTATTCAGATGCCGCAACCCAAAGCAGTAATGCGGGAGTAAGATTGCGAGGCAACGCAGCGAGTCGGTCTTATCCTAAAAAGTCATATTCGCTCGAAACTTGGACTGGTTTTAATGTTTCAAATAATATTTCAGTGTTAGGTCTTCCTGCCGAAAATGATTGGGTCTTATTATCGGCCTATACTGACCGTTCTTTGCTCAGAAGCCGACTGGCATTAGAATTGCATGATGAAATGGATCGGTATGCGCCGCGCATGAAATATTGTGAACTGTTTATAGATACCGTTTATCAGGGAGTGTATCTTTTTGGAGAAAAAATAAAAAGAGATACGGCCCGGTTGGATCTAGCCAATTTAAGAACGGTTGATAATTTTGGTGTGGAGCTAACTGGTGGTTACATTTTGCAAATAGATGATGAAAATGGTGGCGGATTTGTGAGTAACTATGCACCACCGAACGCTAGTGCAAGCCAGCAAATAAAATACCTGTATGAATACCCTGATAATGGTGATATAACACCAGCTCAAGAAAGTTATATTCAAGCATACGTAGATAGTTTTGAAGCAGGATTAAATGGTCCAAATTTTCAGGATACTTCCTTGGGGTGGCGTCCTTATGGAGCCAATAATGCCTTCATTGATTATATAATTGTAAACGAACTGACGCGTAATTATGATGCCTACAGAACAGATGTTTATTTGTACAAAGACAAAAGCAAAAAAATGCGCCCCGGACCTCTTTGGGGCTTTGATGTTGCTTTTGCCAATACGGCAAATTGCACTGCGAATGGTTTTACAGGATACGCTTATGATGTAGCTTCAACTTGTGGTACTCAAACTAATTTGCCTAGTTTTTGGTGGAATAAATTATTAACTGACACGGCTTTTTTACAAGATCTAAAATGTAGATATACGGACTATCGTTATGCTGGGGCAGTTTTAGATTCTACTCATATTTTCATGTTGATTGACAATTATGCCAATGAGCTAACCTCAATGAATGCAGCTTCCAGAAATTTTGCAAAATATCCCATTTTTGGAACACCATTGATAAACGAACCCACACCAATGGCAACAACATATGCTCAAGAAGTTGAAAATATAAAAACCTTTTTAAGGTCCCGACTAGATTGGTTAGATACGCAATGGTTGGATAATAGTTGTATTCCGGTTGGGGTAAAAGATGTTTACAGAAATAATAGGATTCGCATTTATCCTAACCCAGCTTCTAGTCAAATAACTATTAAATCTGAAAGTACCAATCCATTCAATTATCAGATTAAAACTATATCAGGCCGGGTTCTTCTAGCGGGAAATTCTGAACAGGCACAGTTAGAAATTGATTTGTCAAATTTTGTATCAGGAATGTATTTAATACTGATTGACCAGGATGATGAGCGATACATGAAAAAGGTTATTATAGAATAAAACAAAACGGATTAACTTATGCGGATTCTTTGTTTGTTGCTATTGTTTTTTAATTCTTTGATTGCTGTGGCTCAAGAATTTGAATTTGATTATCAAAATGATTTTAAAAACATTTTGGTCGAATCAAAGCAAACTAATAGCGCTCTGAGCTATGAAAAATTAATCAGCCGATTTAATATGAATGATACAAGCTTGAGTGATTATGAAGTTTTGTGTTTGCTGATTGGTTTTACGGCGAATGAAAATTTTAAACCATATTCTTACTTATCAATCGAAAGAAAAATTTATGCTCTTAATGATGACGGTGCGTATAAAAAAGCCATAGCATTATGTGATTCATTTTTAGCTAAAGTGCCTCTAAGTCAACAAGCGTTAATCGAAAAGTCATATTCTTTTTACAAGCTTAAAAAACAAGATAGCGCTGATTTCTATTCATGGCGATTTTACAAAATAATGGATGCTATGGCGCAAAGCGGTAGTGGGCTTTCTATCGATAATGCAATATTTGCTTTAGGCCCAAGTGATGGTCAGAATTTTATTAAAAAGTATCTAAGAAGCGGTATTGGCTCTATGGGATCTAGTCGTGATGAAAATGGAAATTTTATAGACATTCTAGAAATTATTAAAAGAGATAAGGCTGGGAAAGAAGAATTTCGTACCAAACTATATTTCAATATTGCTCATGCGAGTAAAACCATGTTTTCCGGTCAAGACATTAAGAAGCTAATGGAAAAGGCGAAGGAAAAATAGTTTTTAATAACCCAAAGTCTTCAATTCGTTTCTTTTAATAGTTCTGATATTTATTGTAAAAAAATGACGTAAGCTTCGGTTAGGGTAAGCGTATTGTGCTGTATCTTTATTAACTAAATTTTAAAGATGAAAAACCTTATATCAGCAGTTCTCTTATCGCTCTTTACAACCTTTTTAATTAGTTCTTGCAATTCTTCAGAATCGGAAACCAAACTATCAAAAAAAGATAGAATGGATCTAGCTATGGAACAGGAGTATGAAATGACAAAAGACGAAAATGGAGAGGTCCCTCGTGAAAAGCTAATCGATGCCTTAGAAATCATGGGCGCTTTGAACAAAACTACAGCTGCCGTGCCGAATATTACTTGGACTAATTTAGGTCCAACCAATCAAGCGGGTCGTTCTAAGACCATGCTGGTGGATGCAAATGATGCCAGTGGCAATACGGTTTTTTGTGGTAGTGTAGGAGGCGGTATTTGGCGTACTTCAAATATTAGTTCATCAAGTCCTAATTGGCAACCGATAAATGATTTTATGCAGAATTTGTCCATTACATCCTTGGGTCAAGATCCTACAAACAGTATGATAATGTATGCCGCTACAGGAGAGCCTTATGGAAGTAGTTCTTCTATTCGCGGATTAGGAGTATTTAAAAGTGTAGATGGTGGTTCCACATGGAGTCAATTAGCATCAACAACAGGAGCTGATTTTAGACAATGTGCCAAATTAACCATTACAAGTAATGGGAATGTATTTGTAGCCACTACTCGTGGAATTTTTCGATCGGTTGATGCAGGGGTTACTTTTACGAAAGTATTATCAGCAACTTCTGCTGGAGCAAACTCCAATAGAGGCCATGATATAAAGCAAGCAGCTAATGGCGATGTTTATGCTTCATTAGATGGTTCACTTCATCTTTCCACGGATAATGGAATGACTTGGAGTCCGCTGACAATCGGTTTTAATACCGAACGAATTGAAATTGCATGTGCGCCTTCAAATGCTACCACTATTTACCTATTAACTGAAGATAATAATGCAGTTGATCGAATCGTGAAAACTACGAATGGTGGATCTACTTGGTCGAATTTAAGTTTGCCCAATGATGATGATCCTGGCATTCCTGCCAGTGATTTTAGTAGAGGACAGGCATGGTATGATTTATGTATCGCTGTTGATCCTAATGATGAAAATGTAGTGCTCGTTGGTGGTATTGATTTATTCAAAACTACGAATGGTGGTAGCTCTTGGACACAGGTAAGTCATTGGTATGGCGGATTTGGACACCAAGAGGTTCATGCTGATCAGCATTTTATTATGTTTCAAGGTTCGAGTTCTTCCGAAATTTATTTTTGTAATGATGGCGGAATTTATAAAACAACGAACGGTACGGCAAATGTTCCTACTATTGCTAGTAAAGGACGAAATATGATAACGCTTCAGCTGTATGGTTGTGATGTGCATCCAACAAATCCTTATTACTTGGGAGGAGCTCAAGACAATGGCTCACATCGCTATACCTCAAATGCACTAGGAACTACCACTGAAGTTACTGGCGGTGATGGTGCTTTTTGTAATATAGATCAAGATCAGCCACAATTTCAATTTACTCAGTATGTATATAATCAGTACCGAAGAAGTACCAATGGCGGAACCACTTTTAGTAATGTAAACTTAAGCAGTTCGCAGGGTCGATTTATTAATCCTAGTGATTATGATGATGTGAACAATACAATGTATGCTGCTCGTAATACAGGTCGTTATATCCGTTGGAATAATCCTCAGACAGGCAGTGATGATGATAATGTAAATGCTGGCTTTAGTGGTAAAGTTTCTGCGGTGAAAGTGTCACCTAATGTGAACAATCAAGTTTATTTCGGTGATGACGATGGTAATGTTTACAAAGTAGCGAATGCACATGTAAATTCTCCAGGTGTTTCTAGTATTTCAAGCGGATTGCCCAATAATAAATATGTCAGTTGTATTGAAGTAGAATCAGGTGATGAAAATCATTTACTGGTAACCTATTCTAATTTTTCTACGAATAGTGTTTGGGAGTCAACTAATGGTGGAAATAGCTGGACCTCAGTGGAAGGTAATTTGCCAGATATGCCTGTGCGCTGGGCAGTATTTAATCCAAATAATCCTGATCAGGTATTCTTAGCAACGGAATTAGGTGTTTGGAGTACGGATAATTTAGATGGCGGTAACACGAATTGGGGAGCAACTAATACTGGCCTAGCCAATGTGCGAGTCGATATGATTAAAATTAATTCGAATAAAGAAATGATTGCCTCTACTCATGGACGTGGAATGTTCTTTTCAAACTCATTAAATGCTCCGGTAAATATTCCGGTAACTTCTATTACCGTTTCTGGTCAAGGAAATGTAACTACGATTAATACAATGGGCGGTTCATTGCAAATGATAGCTAATGTTTTACCAACGAATGCAACAAATCCTGCAGTGACGTGGAGTATGACCAATGGAACTGGTTCTGGAACGATTAGTGCAACTGGTTTGCTTACTGCGATTACGGATGGAACGGTAACGGTCACTGCAACTTCTACTGATGGAACAAATGTTAGTGGTAGCGCGGTTATTACGATTTCCAATCAAATACCACCCGTTACAGATTCGATAGATGTATATGGACAAGGGCGTGTGTTTATTATAAATTCGCCAAACGGTCAGCTACAAATGATTGCGGATCTTTATCCGGTTGGTGTAAGCCAAAATGTGGTTTGGAATATGTTGCCTGGAGGAACAGGTGCAGCCTCATTAACTGCTACTGGTTTGATGACTGGTTTGGCAGATGGAACTGTTATAGTAGAGGCTACGGCATTAGATGGCTCTAATGTTTCGGGTACGGCAGTTATAACGATTAGTGAGCAAATCCCATTATCTACTATTGATATTGAGTTAGAAAAAGCGGTTCAGCTTTATCCGAATCCTTCTAGCGGAAATTTATTTATTAACGCTAGGGAAGCTGTAAAAACAGTTTCGGTATATAGTATTTACGGAAGATTAATTAAACAGTTTAATGCTAATGAGCCAATTGAACTTCGTAATTTACCAAAAGGGAACTATGCAACTGTATTAGAGCTTACAAATGGTAAGCGCAAGAAGCAGATGATAACGTTGAGATAATTATTATTCAACAAATAGTTAAGACCGCTTCTTTTGGAGGCGGTCTTTTTTTTATAATGAATTTAAAAAATCCATCGTATCTACATTGTCGGCAAAACTATTTATGGTTGGTGATTGTGCCGTACCAAAAGGAATGTCATTAGAACTTACAATTGCTTGAATCTCAGTATTATCTTTTAGGTATTCTCTAACGGTGCTTTCATTATCATAAAACTCATAATTTAATACAGAAATAGGAGCCTGAATATTTTCGTTTTCTACAACGAGAAGTGCTTGTGTACTCATATATACTTTTTGATTTAGTAAGAGGAGCGATAGATTATAGTCCAGATTGTTTTTGTATTTGTGCATGTCTGCTAAGTATTCAAACTCTTTGCAAGCATTAATAAGCGGTATAAAATCGTAGCCCGTCGGCACATAAATTTTACTTATGTTTCGACAACCTAAACCAAAATAATAATGAATGTCTTTCGCCAATTCGCTAAGTTCTTCGGGTGATTCATTGCCTGTAATAATTCCAATTGAGCTTCTGCTTTTGCGCAGAATATTAGGGTATTTTCCAAAGTATTGTTCAAAATATACATTGCTCTGATTGCTTCCTGTGGCTATATAAGCATCGCAATTATTCACTGTTTCCTCAATAGAAATAGATTCTTCTAATTGTTTATTTGATTTTTGTAATTCATTGATAATGAATGAAATAAGAGTCTTGTCTTTTGAGGATATTTTAATACTTAGTTCATGCCCGCTAAGTACACCACAAAGGATATCATGGAAGCCTACCATGGGAATATTGCCCGCCAAAACCATTCCGATATTTCGGTTAGATTTTTTCTCTGGATATGCGCCTGCAAAGGCTATCAATTCATTTTCGTCAAGAAACGCGTTTCTGATATTTTTTGCACTCAATGCAATAAATTCTTTGGTAAACCATGGGTTTTCTGCTTCCGCTCTTTGAGCTACTTCTGCAAACTCAGGATGGTCGAAGCTTAGTTTTTCTTTAAGGCTTAATAGGGATTCTATTCTTTGTTGCAACATTTTTTGTATTTTTACAATTCTAAAAACGAACGCAAAAGTATGGCAATTATAATAACTGAAGAATGTATAAATTGTGGGGCCTGCGAACCAGAATGTCCCAATAACGCAATCTATGAAGGTGGCGTAGAATGGAATATGGCAGATGGAACTTCTTTGAAAGGAGTTTTTCAACTAATGGATGGAAAAGAAGTAGATGCAGATGAGAGATTATTACCAGTTGATAATGATGTTTATTACATCACTCCTGATAAATGTACTGAGTGTCAAGGTTTTCATGAAGAGCCACAATGTGCAGCGGTTTGCCCAGTAGATTGTTGTGTGCCCAATGAGGATATTGTAGAATCTGTGGATCAGTTGTTGGCCAAAAAAGAGAAGCTGCACTTATAAGCTACTATGAGATTGGTTTTTTTTTCTTGCATTTTGCTATTTAGTTGTTTGGTTTCTGTAGAATCCTTAGCGCAATGTGATACGGTAAGAAAGAAAATGGCTACGGGCACTTTTTTACAAATAGATTGTGGCTCAGAAGTCAAAGAAGGTTTGATGACTAAAAAGGGAAAGCATGGTGTTTGGACTTTGTTCAGCCGAGATGGTCGGGTGCAATCCATTCAATCCTATGAATCTAATGTTCTGAATGGCACGAGTATATTATACGGGAGTGATTATTCATTATCCAAGATTTCTCTCTTTGCAAAAGGTAAACTAAACGGTCCGCAGCGATTATATCACGCCAACGGACAGTTGAAGTCTTTGTCTTATTACATGGACAATGAATTAAACGGATACAGAAAAACGTATTATAGTGATGGTGGTTTAGAGGCACAAGAAGTTTACAAAGACGGTAAGAAAAACGGTGAGCAGATTTATTATTACGAGAACAAACAAAAGGCAGCTATGTACACTTATTCTTTTGGTGGTAAACATGGTTTAGCTACATTTTATAATCGAAATGGTTATGTTACCTCAATGGGTCGTTTTACTTCTGATAAAAAAACAGGTGCTTGGAAAGAGTTTCATGATAATGGAAAACTAAGTGCTCAAGGCGAATATGTTTACGATAAGAAAAAAGGTGAATGGAAAACCTATGACACCAGTGGGAAATTTCTAAAAAACATTACTTATTAATAATGAATATTCTCGGTCGTTTTAAAGATATCAAGCATTTTATATTGGACGTGGACGGCGTTTTAACTGATGGAACCTTATTGCTTCAATCGGATGGTGAGTTAGCACGTACTATGCATACAAGAGATGGTTATGCGATGCAATTGGCCGTTAAAAAAGGATATGAGATTGTAATCATCACAGGAGGAAATAATCCGACTGTAGAAAGCAGATTAAAGAAATTGGGTCTTAAGCATATGTACTCAGGCGTTCAAGACAAATTAAAAGTGTTAGAATCAATTGCTGGAGAGGTTGACCTTTCTAAGTCAATATATATGGGGGATGATATGCCTGATTATCATGTTATGAAAAAAGTAGCATTACCTTGTTGTCCGGCTGATGCTTGTAATGAGATTAAAGAAATTGCCCATTATGTTTCACCTGTAAATGGAGGGAGAGGCTGTGTGCGAGATGTGATAGAAAAAGTTCTCAAATTAAACGACGATTGGCAATAAGCTTTTTCTTATGAATAAGCTGACTGCCTTACTAAAACTAATTCGATGGCCTAATTTGGTTTTTATTGCGCTGACGCAGTTTTTAGTTTATGGCTTTATCGTTTTGCCATCAGCATATCAAAATACAAATATTACCAGCGATTGGCCACGGGTTATAACTCCTTGGATTTTTCATCCGAACCTTTGGCTATTGATTTTGAGTACAATCTTAATTGCTGCTGCCGGGTATATGATAAATGATTATTTTGATGTCAGAATAGACGCTGTAAATAAACCTGATAAACTCATTTTAAGTAAAGTAATATCGCGCAAAGCGATGATTAGCTGGCACGTTATATTAAACGCTCTTGCTTTACTCTTAGTTATTAAGCTAGCCTTGAATAATCAATTGCGTTTACTCGCTATTCAGCTATTCTGTATTACGGCTTTGGTAGTTTATTCTATGAGCTTTAAACGAAAGCTTTTTATTGGAAATATTCTTGTTGGCTTGTTGATTGGCTTTAGCGTGTTGTTGGTGGGGATTTATGAGTCAGAATTCAAGGTCCTTTTGGTTGATAACTCTTATTCGAAACTAATTTGGTTGTATACAATTTTTGCTTTTCTCATTACCTTGATTCGTGAAATTATTAAAGACGCTGAAGATATGAAAGGTGATTTAAAAGAAGGTTGTCGAACGATTCCAATAGTCTACGGTTTAGCATCAACGAAGAAAATCATTTATGTAATTTATTTTTTTCTCTTAGGTTTCGTCTTTGCTTTTATCAGTAAATTATTTGCTACCAATGCTGTTTTGTGTATTTATTTTATGGTAGGAGTAATATTGCCTAGTTTGTATTTGCTTTATAAAGTAAAACTAGCCAAGAAAACGACGGATTTTGCTAAGCTTAGCTCTTGGGTGAAATGGTTAACGTTATCAGGAATATTGTCTATGATTTTAATTCAGTTTTAATAATGTTCAACAAAAAAATAATATTAGGTTCCACTTCTCCCAGACGAGCCGAGATACTGCGCATGGCTGGTGTCTCATTTGATATTCATCCGTCCGATGCCGAAGAAGTGGTAAAAAAAGGATTGTCACCTGAAGAAGTTGCTCTTGATATCGCCAAACAAAAAATGGTTGCTTTGAAGCCCAATTTCCCAAATGACATAATTCTCACTTCTGATACAGTAGTGGTTTTGGGTGAAGAAATATTAGGTAAGCCAACAGGAGAAGATGGAGCTAAAGAAATGCTTCAAAAAATAAGTGGGAAAACACATAGTGTAATAACCGCTGTTGTGCTTGTGCAAGGCGAAATAGAAAAGTCTTTTGCTGTTACTACAAGAGTGTTTTTTAAAGAACTTTCAGCGGAGAGTATTGACTATTATATTAAAGAATTTCAACCCTTTGATAAAGCGGGATCATATGCAATTCAAGAATTTATTGGTGCTATTGGTATTCAAAAAATTGAAGGAGATTATTATAACGTAGTAGGTCTGCCGATTAGTCGTGTGGTGGAGGAATTAAAAGCTTTTACGAGCTAATTTATATTTTCTCATAAGTACGAAGTCAAAAGGAGTCCATAGACAAGATTTCAAACCGCTGTATTTAAATCCAATATTTACCCAACTGTTGCATGTTTTAAAACAAGAATAGCTTCCGTTCGATTTATAAAAATCATCGGTGGCAGTATATCCTTTGTTCTTAAGAATGGTTTTCATTCCGTTTTTAGTAAGCGTAAATGTGTTGAGTAAATATTGATTCAGTTTTTTTAATTCAGCTTCATTAACCTTTATTTCAACCCAATCAGAAGCTTCTTGTTGATATCGGGTAACGTGCATTAATGTAGAGCTTTTCAAAAACATTGCTTTAAAAGCATTGCGAAAAGTTAAGTCTCCCCAGGTAGGCGTATTGATATAAAAGTTTTCATCACCCCAACCAAAAGATAAATATTGATCTTTCTCATCATAATTGATTCCGTCAAGTACAGAACTATCTATGTTTTTTACGGGAATGATTATATCTAAATGAACGCCATTTGTATTTAAAAAGATTAAATTATTAGAACTTTCATGGTTTGATTTTCTTTCAACGGTTATGAATGAAAGAATTAAAGAAACAACTATGTAGGTAGAAGGAACGAGCAAAACGTATAAAAGCCATCGAAGTATTTTCTTTCCTGTTTTCATTGCGTTTGACTTTTAGTCAATAGTATTTTTCTCTAAGGAGCTATAAAAGCAAAGTAAATGCTGTTGTTTATTTTTTAGCTTTCCAAATTTGTAAAGCTTTATTAAAAAAGTTCCATGTTCTTATTGTTCATAATTAGAATAAAATACAAATTACTTCTTTGCTAACTAAAACAGGAATAGTCTGCTATGGATGTACTTTTGCTTTCTATTTTTTTTAAATGATAGAAAATTTTAATCCTAACGATATCGCCCTTGCCGAAAATAATATTTTTGGTTTGCCGACTACGGTTGAAAGTGCAGAGTTGATAATTATACCTATGCCATGGGAAGTAACGGTTTCTTATCGCAATGGAACGGCTCGC
The DNA here is from genome assembly GCA_964389575.1 of uncultured Chitinophagaceae bacterium. Taxonomy (GTDB): domain Bacteria; phylum Bacteroidota; class Bacteroidia; order Chitinophagales; family Chitinophagaceae; genus JAGNRR01. The sequence continues at coordinate 15,438 of CAYMFF010000013.1, read as the reverse complement.
GCACCAGAAGAAATTTTAGAGGCCAGTAAGCAAATTGACTTATACGATGCAGGAGCACATGATATGTGGAAGCATGGCTATTTCATGGAAGAAGTAAACCAAGAGCTAAGTCGTAAAAATGATTATTTGCGCCATTGTGCGGAATTAATTATTTCTAATCTTTCTACCGGAGGCCAAACTTGTGATAATGAACAACTGAACAAAAAATTACAAGAAATTAATGAAGGTTCTGAGGCTATGGTCCAATCGCTCTATGAAAAAGCGATCCAATACATACAACAAGGTAAATTAGTAGCCTTATTGGGTGGAGATCATAGTACGCCCTTAGGCTTATTGAAAGCGATTGCGGATAAGTATCAAACGTTTGGTGTACTGCAAATTGATGCTCATTTTGATTTCCGTAAGGCTTTTGAAGGTTTTACCTTTAGTCATGCAAGCATAATGCATAATACCTTGGAGCAAATTCCGCAGGTCTCTAAACTTGTTCAAGTAGGAATTCGCGATTATTGTGATGAGGAATTTGATTATATGAAATCGAAAGGGGAGCGAGTTACTACTTTTTTTGATAAAGATGTAAAAGAACGATTGTACGAAGGGGAAACTTGTAAAGTAATCTGCGATGAAATAATTAGTCAATTGCCACAAGATGTTTACATCAGTTTTGATATTGATGGCTTAGACCCCAAACTGTGCGCTAATACTGGAACACCCGTAAATGGGGGCTATGAAGTGGAGCAAATTATGTATTTGTTTAGAAAGTTAGTTGCCAGTGGGCGAAAAATTATTGGTTTCGATTTAGTGGAAGTGGCTTGTGGAGAGTTAGCACAAGATATGCTCGATGCGAATATTGGGGCGCACATATTATATAAAATGTGTAACTTATTTATGAAAAGTCAAAAAGAAAATCTAGGCTCTTGAAAAATCAATTCTTCTTTTTAATTGTTCCCGAGAAGTACGATAAGTATTTCAGACAAATGAAAGCAATGCATATTATGGCTTGTATTTTTTTATTGGTCTACGCCGTCTTTCTGATAGCTGATTGGGAAAACTATTGGATGGAATTATTGGCTTTGTTGCCAACGAGTATTGCTGTTTTGTATTTTGTGATTTTCAAAGGAAATAATTTGAAACAAGTTCAAGTTAATCAGGTATTGCGATTATTTGAAATTGGTTTTTTAGGAATGGCTTCAAGTTATTTTTATAAAGTGGGACAAATACTTCCTATGATACTCTTTGGCGTTTTGGCACTTTTTTTATTGGTCTTACTCATTATTGAAAACAAAATATTCTCCGATCGTTTTATAGAATTAAACGAGCACGAAATTATTTGGCCACAGCTTTTTCATAAGCGCAAAATTCCATGGCAAAATATTAATTCTCTTATTCTTAAATTTCATGTATTGACTTTTGATTTAAAGGACAAAGAGTTCATACAACAAGATGTATATCATAAGTACGATGAAAGCGAATTGGCTTTGTTTGAAGATTTCTTAAAAAGGCAGCTTTCATGAATTTTGAAGAAACATTAGATTTTTTGTATAAAAAATTACCGATGTTTTCGCGTCAGGGGAAAGCCGCTGTAAAGAAAAATCTGGACAATACAATTGCATTATGCAAGGCACTGGGCAATCCACAAGATCGTTTTAAAAGTATTCATGTAGCGGGCACCAATGGTAAAGGCTCTGTTAGTCATATGTTGGCGTCTGTATTGCAAGAAGCTAACTATAAAGTAGGATTGTATACTTCACCTCACTTAAAATCTTTCACAGAGCGAATTCGCATTAATGGAATAGAAGTTCACGAGGATTGGATAGCTTCTTTTGTAACTAATAATATTAAAATTATTGAAGAGATAAGGCCTTCTTTTTTTGAAATAACAGTTGCCATGTCATTTGCCTATTTTTCTGAGCAAAAAGTTGACATTGCTATTATTGAAACTGGCTTGGGTGGAAGGTTGGATAGTACTAATATTATAACACCTGAACTTTCTATTATAACGAATATCGGTTTGGATCATACCGATATGTTAGGTGACACCTTGGAGTTAATAGCTTCAGAGAAAGCGGGAATTATCAAAGAAAATGTTCCTATTGTAATAAGCGAAACGCAATCAGAAACGGAATCTGTTTTTTTTCAAAAGGCCCATTCGCTAAAAGCTCCGATTGTATTTGCCGATAGAATTTATTCTCAAGTGCAAACGAATGGCCAACTGAAATTGATCAATCAATCCAATATGAAGATCATGACATTGGAAATTGATTTGTTGGGAGCTTATCAATTTAAAAACGCAAAAGCCGTTTTAGTGTCCATTGATTTGCTTTCGAAAAGGGGTTATACAATTACACAAGCACATCTTGAAAAAGGGCTATCTAATGTAAAAAGAAACACAGGATTGCGCGGTCGTTTTGAAATTATTCAAGAAGATCCTTTATTAATTTTTGATGTAGCTCATAATAAAGAAGGCATTATCCAATCTTTAGAAGAATTAAAAAAACATGATTACGAAAACCTACATATTATTTATGGTTGTGTCAATGATAAGGATGTGACTAGCGTGTTGCCATTGTTTCCGATGAATGCAATTTTCTATTATACACAAGCCAATGTCCCCCGAGCTCTAGGTGTAAAAGTGTTGAAAGAAAAAGCTGAAGTATTGAATAGACCCGGTGGAATTTATGAGACTCCTGTTCAAGCGCTTCTTCAGGCAAAAGAAAATGCCACCGCCAAGGATTGTATTCTGGTTATAGGTAGTTTTTTTATATTGGAAAGCTTGCTGTAGAATAGCCATATTTCTAGCGAAGAAAATCGTATATTACAACGTCTAAAAGGCGTAAACACTACATTTTATGAAATACGCTTATCTACTACTTTGTTCTTTCTTGATATTTTCGTTGAACTCAAATGGACAAGGAATCCCTAATCAATGGGACTTTACCAACAATTATACCCAACTAAAAATGGGTAAAGAAGGCTTGAAAAACCTATATAATGATTCTATCATACGAAAGATTGATCTGGTTTTTCCGCAGTCTAATTACTGGCAATTAATGACGCAGAATAAAAATGCTGCCATAAATATTCCTGCAACACTAACTTATGAAGGTTCCAAAACATTGGACAGTGTAGGGGTTCGTTTTAAAGGAAATACCTCATATTCTAGAGTCAATGGAGACAAGAAATCATTTAATATTGAATTAGATTGGATTAAGTCTGAAAATGATATTAGTGGATATCACACGCTTAATTTAAATAACGCGTATCAAGATGAGTCTTTTTTACGTGAGGTTATGTACACCTTTTCGATTCGTCGTCATATTCCAGGCTTAAAAGCAAATTTTTCTTGGCTCACCATTAATGGTCAAAATTGGGGATTGTATCCAAATGTTCAACAGTTGAATAAAGATATGTATTCTGATTGGTTTGCTTCTAACGATGGAATTAGTTGGAGAGCGCAAGGAGTGCAAGGTGGCGGTGGCCCGGGAGGTCCTCCAGGTTCTCAGTGGGGCGATGGAACGACAGCATTAAACTATCATTCAAACCCAAATGATTATCAAACCTATTATGTTTTAAAATATTCTGACTACACCAACCCGTATGATGAATTAGAGGTGCTTTGCGACAAATTAAATAACACACCCTTGGCTAATTTAGAAGATACTATGAAAGTTTATATGGATTTGGATAGAACCTTATGGTTTCTAGCTAGTGAAATTGCTTTCACAGATGATGATGGTTATGTTTATAAAGGAAAGCAAGATTATTACGTTTTTAAAGAACAACAAACTGGTCAAATGGTTCCCATGGAATTTGATGGAAACTCTCCAATGGCAATGTCAAAAGCTACATCTTGGAGTCCTTTTCATAATGAAACTAATGTGAATTATCCGTTGTTAAATAGATTGTTGCAAGTGCCCAGTATTCGTCAGCGATATTTAGCGCACATGCGAACAATAATTGAGGAAGAGTTAGATCAAAGCACATTTGATACTCGATTAGATTATTATGTATCCTTGATTGATACTGCGGTTCAAAACGATACGAAAAAGTTGTATTCATACAATGATTTCAATACAGAAGTAAATGTTTTAAAAAACTTTGTTTCTACACGAAGAAACGCTTTGAATAGTAATTCGGAAGTTAGTCAATTTGCTCCTATAATATCCAGTGCAGCGCATTACTCTAATAATGTACAATGGGCACGACCTACAAATAATCAAACGGTAAATGTTCGGACAGCTGTTACTTCTAGCAATGGAATAAATGCAGTATATCTTAATTATTGTGGAGCAATTAATGGTCAATTTACTAAGATTCTTATGTATGATGATGGAGCGCATAATGATGGTGCTGCTAATGACGGAACGTATGGTGCAACAATTCCTGGTTTTCAAGGAGGAACTTGGGTTAGATATTATGTAGAAGCTGTAGCGAATAACTCCGCAAAGTCTGTTTCTTTTTTACCCGTAGGTGCAGAACATGATGTTTTTGTATACTTGGTTATCCCACCGACAGCTTCTAATACTGATGTAGTAATTAATGAAATTATGGCCGCAAACGATGCAGCAATTGCTGACGCCAACGGTGACTTTGATTATTGGATTGAAATACATAATAAATCAAACACGACTATGGATATTAGTGGTTGGTATCTAACAGATGATCAATTCAATTTAACCAAGCATCAATTTCCTGCTGGAACTACTATTGACCCTAATGGATACTTCATAGTTTGGGCAGACGAAGATGGGAGTCAAGGTCCTGAGCATGTAAATTTTAAATTATCCGCTGGTGGCGAACAATTGATGCTACTTAATAGTAATATGGAAATGGTGGATGAGCTTAGTTGGGGTACTTTACCTGCAGATAGTTCTTACGCGCGTAGTCCAAATGCAACAGGTAATTTTGTTGTGAAGTATCATACGTGGTCTATAAATAATGATAGTCCGTTAAGTACTTCAGGTTTGCTTGACGAAAATCAAGTACTGATTTATCCTAATCCAGCCAAGAGTTTTGTAAGTATCAAAATTCCTAGCAAAGCAATTCAAGAATTTAATGAGGTTGAAGTTTTAGATATCACCGGTAAAAAAATCTGGAAACAACAAGCATCAAGCAATATGCGTATTTCTACTGAAAATTTAGCAGATGGTCTTTATCTGTTGAAGTTTGGAACAGTAAGTAAGAAGTTTTTAGTTCAGCATTAAAAAATGGTAGAAAATTAAAAATGCCACATCTTATGTGGCATTTTTTTGTTACAAACGGAAAGCCTGACAATGATTTCAAAATGTTCAAACTGAATTTTACTCCAGTAAATCCGGTCTTCTTTCTTCCGTTCTTTTTAAAGCTTGTTCATTTCGCCATTCTTCTATTTTTGGGAAGTTTCCATTTAATAAAATTTCAGGCACATGCATTCCTCTAAAATCAGCAGGCCTAGTATAAACAGGGGGTGCTAATAAATTATCCTGAAAGCTATCCGTAAGAGCCGAGGTTTCATCGTTTAGCACGCCTGGTAATAAACGTCCTATACTATCCACTAAAACGGCTGCCGCTAATTCGCCACCACTCAAAACATAATCTCCAATAGAAATTTCTTTGGTCACATATTTATCACGAATGCGTTGATCAATTCCTTTATAATGACCACAAATAAAAAGTAAATTTTTGTGCAAAGAAAGTGCGTTGGCCAAGCCCTGGTCATATCTGTCACCATCGGGCGTTAGAAAAATAATTTCATCGTATTCACGTTCTGTTTGTAATTTTTCGATTTGATTGGCTAAGGGTTCGCACATAATAACCATTCCAGCGCCACCACCATATTGCATGTCATCTACTTGGCCATGTTTATTAATAGCAAAATCGCGAAGTTGATGAGTATGAACTTCAAGCAATCCTTTTTCTTGAGCGCGTTTCATTATGGAATGAGAGAACGGGCTGTCTAATAATTCTGGTAAAACGGTAACTATATCTATGCGCATGACAAGTTACAAATGTCAATCATTAACTGTCAAAATTCAAAGAATAATAATTTTATTCTAAAAAGCTTAGAGCAATCCTTCTGGTAAATCAGCAATTATATTTTTTTCTTCATGCTGAACAGAGCGAATCAGCTCCTCATTAGCAGGAATCAATAATTCGTTTTCTTTATTTTCAAAAATGATAAAAAGAGGATTGGTTTTAGGATTTAGAATGTTGTCTATAGTTCCTATTTTATTTTCTTTATCAAAAAGAGTGTAGCCAATATAGCTATCAGCAGTTTGAGTCACTTGTGCATTTTCAGTAATAGCGTTGGGAGAAAGAAATACATTCTTTTGCAATATTTCTTTTGCTGATTCCGGAGAATCAATTTCTTCGAATTTAATGAGAAAAGAGCTAGGAGATTGTTTTTTTATGTTAGATATGAAAAACGGGATTCTACTGTTCGGAAGTAGCTCAATCATTAGCGCATCCCAACTTGCGGTATCAATTTTTCCTGTAAGCTGATGTTCAAAAACAACCAAGCCTTTGACGCCATGCGTACCTGTTATTTTCCCAATAACGTCCAACTTTATTTTTTAGGTTTTATAACATCCATATATTTTTTAAGCTCGTCTCGTACACGAGGTGCTAAGAAAAATAAACCAACCATGTTGGGCACCATCATAGCAAAAATCATGGCATCTGAAAAGTCAATTACTGCACCCAGTGATAAGGCAGCGCCAACAGCAACGAATATGCAGAACAATAATTTGTAGACATATTCCGTAATTTTTGAACGACCGAATAAATACGTCCATGCCTGATAACCATAGTAACTCCAAGAAATCATTGTTGAAAACGCAAATAAAATTACGGCAATAGCCAGCACAATAGGGAAGAATGATATTTGAGAAGCAAACGCATTGGAAGTTGCTGTTACGCCGTCACCCACATCTTGTCCGTAGGTCATTATATCGCCTCCTTGATTAGCAATCACGATAACTAAAGCGGTCATGGTACAAACCACTACCGTATCTATAAAGGGTTCTAAAAGAGCTACCAATCCTTCGCTGGCAGCATATTTTGTTTTTACTGCTGAATGCGCAATACTAGCCGATCCAATACCAGCCTCGTTAGAAAATGCCGCTCTTCGAAAACCTTGAATCAACACACCAATAAAACCACCACCAATTGCCATTGGCGCAAAGGCTCCTTCCATAATTTCTCCAAAAGCGCTAGGAATAGATGTGAAATTCATACCCAGAATAATTATGGCAGCTAAGACATAAATTCCTACCATGAACGGAACAATTTTATCCGTTACTTTGGCAATAGATTTAATTCCACCAATAATTACGATACCAACTAATACAGCCAGTATTACTCCAAATACAAGACCGTATCCATGAGCGAAACTATCTTCTCCTCCTGTTACATTTTCAAACATTTTGAAGGCTTGATTGGATTGAAACATATTGCCACCACCAAAACTGCCACCAATGCACATGATCGCGAATATCCCGGCTAAAACCTTGCCTAATGCGCCAGCTTTAAATTCTTTTAATCCTTTAGATAAATAATACATGGGCCCGCCATATACAGTGCCGTCTTCACCAATTTCTCGGTACTTAACCCCCAATGTACATTCAACAAATTTTGAGCTCATTCCAATCAAGCCAGCAATGATCATCCAAAAAGTGGCACCGGGTCCTCCAATGGATATGGCTACGGCTACACCCGCAATATTACCCAGGCCAACTGTAGCTGAAAGTGCTGCGGTTAATGCCTGAAAATGCGAAACTTCGCCTTCATGATTTTCCACTCGAATGGTATCTGGGTTATCTCCATCTTCATCGGTTGATACATTTTTTGATACTTCTACTTTGCCGCCTTTTTCAAGATCATCGTATTTACCCCTTACGATATTAACGGAAGTTTTAAATCCTCGAATATTAATAAAATTGAAATAGAAAGTAAAATACAAGGCACTTACTACTAAGACAATGAGTACCCAAGGTACTTGTACGGTTTCCGTGAAAGGAATTGCATAAAAAATGATTCCCACAAAATCAGATGTGTATTTTAAGAAAAAATCATTTACCATGTCATCAATACCTTCTGCTAATGCAGGTGCTGATAAGAATAACAAAGACAGGAGAGCGGTTATTTTTTTCATATTCAGAAACTAAATATAAACACTATTTCTTTTCTGACATCATGGAGTAATGCACAATAAGTTTATCTTTATCTCAATAATTGAAGAATGAACTTCTCTGAGGGTTTTCGAATATTTAGTTTTGTGGTTTTAGCCAAAGTTTGGTTATTGATTATGATGTTTACTGAATATGATGCGGTATTGCTAGAAAGTCAAACCGATGCCAGTATGCGAAGAATAAATAATAATAATGGATAATCAACGAGTATTTTTTTGTGATGTAGATTATTTGTACACCAAAGAATCTAAGGAGTTTGAAACACTCGCCGGCGGAGCGGTTTATGTTTTTGTGCGAGCTTTTGATGTACGAGAAGCCTTGAGCGTCTTGGTTGACGATTTAAAATCGCATCATATGGAGCCTAAAGAAATTGTTTCAATTTCACCATATAATGTTGAGCAAGAATGGGCTAATGAAGAAGAGCGAACCCATTATTTGCATTTATATGTAGAATGTGAAAAAGTAAATGCAGTTGTCTACGATGACTTTATGGCCTATGAAAAGGCCTCAGTTTAATTATTCGTATTGACTCAATATTTTATGGTCAATATAAAAAGTGCCAAAAGGTATAAAACTTGCTAAAAGTACTTTCCAAGTAGTTTTGAAATGGTTCCATTTGTATTTTCTACTAATTATCAAGGCAACTATTATGTACAATATGAACAACACGCCATGAAAGTAACCAACGACCTCAGTTAAAACAGGATTGCCAAAAATGTACTTCATTGGAGTAGCTACAAAGCATAAAATGATCAGCGAGAGTCCTTCTAGGAATGCTATAATTCTGAATTGCCCCATTCGTGTGTTTAATAACTGTTTCATTTTTTTGGTAGTGCAAAGTTAAATCTTAAATGAGGGATGTTCATTATATTTATTAAATCACTTGAAAAAAATAAATCGATACCTTTAAACAATAGCTAAAACGGATGTTCTTTGTAACCGGAAAATCTCGCAAAAAAATTGCTGCTGAGCGTTTAAGTCAGTCTTGTTGGGAGTGTGAGTTTCCTAACGCTGTTGAGCTAACGATATATCAAAAGTATCGACATTTATACTGGCTTCCTATATTTCCTCGTGGAAAAGAATACGAAACGCAATGCTCTCGATGCGGAGACGAAGTTATTTGGGAAGAAATTCCGGAGGATATAGCATTAAAAACGTATGACTTTCAAAATAAGATAAATCGCACGCCCCCATGGGTTTATAGTGGTATTTATGTTTTTATTGCACTAGTAATAAGCGTTTGGTATTTGGTCAGTGCGGATAATCAAAAAGATATTGATTTACTTAAAAATCCGAAATTGGGAGATGTATATGATATACGTAAAAATGGAGGCTATTCTTTTTGCGTAGTAGCGGATATCAAAAAAGATACCGTGTTTTTGCGTTATGCAACCAAAAGTGTAGAAAAATGGTATCAAACAGAATCTCTCAAGGAAGAAAAAGATATTTTATATTCTACTCAAATAAAGAAGAGTATTACAGAGTTAATAAAAATGGAAGAGGATTTTGAAATTTCAAGTGTAAATCGGCACTGATTTTTGCATAAAGTTTTAATAGTTGTAATTCGGATGACTCATCTTTGCGTTATAAATTTAAATCATGCATATTGAACAAATATATACGGGTTGTTTGGCACAAGGGGCTTATTATATTACGAGTGGCAATGAAGCTGCGATTATTGATCCCTTGCGTGAAATTCAACCGTATTTAGACCGAGCCAAACGAGATGGAGTCGAGATTAAATACATCTTCGAGACTCATTTTCATGCAGACTTTGTTAGTGGACATGTAGATTTGGCAAAAGCTACTGGAGCCAACATCGTTTATGGGCCAACGGCCAAAACAAACTTTGATGTTCATGTAGGCGCGCATGAAGAAATTTTTGAATTGGGCGAAATAGCAATTAAATTATTGCATACTCCAGGACATACTATGGAAAGTAGTTGTTATCTGCTATTCGATGAAAAGAATAAAGAGCATTGTGTTTTTACAGGCGATACATTATTTATTGGAGATGTAGGACGCCCAGATTTAGCCCAAAAAGCAGCTACCTTGACACATGAAGAATTGGCTGGAATGTTGTTTACTTCGTTGCGTGAAAATATAATGACACTGCCCAATGAAACAATCGTTTATCCTGCACATGGAGCGGGAAGCGCGTGTGGTAAAAACATGAGTAAAGAAACAGTGAGTACCATTGGTGAACAAAAAAGAACAAATTATGCTTTGCGTGCCAATATGACACAAGATGAATTTATTAAAGAAGTAACTGATGGTTTAAAGCCTCCGCCTGCCTATTTCCCGCTAAATGTAGCCTTGAATAAAGAAGGATATGACGCTATCGGAGAGGTTATGGCTCGTGGTTTGAGGAAGTTGTCTGTCGTTGAGTTTGAAACGGCTGCTAATGAGACGGAAGCTCTTATTTTAGATACCAGAAATCCACAAGATTTTTCCGAAGGTTTTGTGCCTAATAGCATTAATATTGGAATCAATGGTGGGTTTGCACCTTGGGTAGGCGCTTTGATTCCAGATTTAAAACAGCAAATTTTGTTAGTAACGGAAACCGGGAAAGAAGAAGAAACGGTTATGAGATTGGCAAGAGTTGGTTTTGATTATGTGCTTGGTCATTTGGAAGGTGGTTTCGAAGCTTGGCAAAAAGCAGATAAAGAAGTTGATACAATTCCTCGTTATACTCCTGAAGATTTGCAAGCTAATTTAAATGAAGCCAATGCAGAAATAATTGACGTGCGAAAAGATTCAGAATATGCGAATGGTCATATAAGCCATGCTAAAAACATTGCTTTAGATAATATCAATACCCAGCTTGCTGAGTTTCCAAAAGATAAAAAATTAGTGTTGCATTGTAAAGGAGGTTATCGTTCTATGATAGCGGCTAGTATTTTAAAGTCCAGAGGCTGGGATAATGTATTGGATGTGATAGGCGGTTTTGATCAAATAGAAAAACTTGATTTACCATTTAGTAAAAAAGAAAATGTTTAGATATGTTAGAAGCGATTAAAAAATTATTTAAAATAACAACAGTTGATTATTCAGAATTAATGGATAAGGGAGCTGTGATTATTGACGTACGTACACCGCAAGAATATGATAATGGCCATATTAAAGGTTCAAAGAATTTGCCGTTGGCAGAATTGTCACATCGTTTAAAATCAGTCAGCGACAAAGATAAAAATTACATTGTAGTCTGTGCCTCTGGCATGCGCTCTGCAAGTGCTAAATCCATGATGAAAAGAAATGGCTATCAACACGTCTATAATGGTGGAGGCTGGCAAAGCCTTCGATCTAAAATATAGAATATGGCTAAAACAAGTTTTTCAGAATTAATAGCAGGTGACAAGCCAGTACTAATCGATTTTTTTGCCGAATGGTGTGGTCCTTGTAAAATGATGCCTCCGATTCTTAAGGATGTAAAAGGTAAATTGGGAGATGATGTAAAAGTGATTAAAATCGATATCGATAAAAATCAAGCCTTAGCCTCAAAGTATCAAGTGCAAAGTGTACCAACATTAATGGTTTTTAAGAATAATGAAATCGTTTGGCGCCAAGCTGGTGTTCGTCCGGCACATGAAATCGTCAATAAGATTCAATCCTTGAATTAATTAAAGTCAATCTCCTTTTTTAAACTCAACTAGGTTGTATTTTCACGATTCAATATGAGTGAACAGAAACCAGTTTATTATAGCGATTATCTGCAACTAGATAAGATTTTAAATGCACAAGATCCCGAAAGTGCTAAGCATGGCGTCCGTGCAGATGACGAGATGCTTTTTATTATTATTCATCAGACGTATGAACTTTGGTTTAAACAGATGTTTCATGAAATTAATCTGGTTCGAGAAATTTTTCAAAAAGAAAGTGTTGAAGATAATTCAGCTGATATTTTTAATGCAGTTCATAGATTGAATCGAGTAGCCGAAATTTTAAAAGTATTGGTGGATCAAATGACGATTATGGAAACCATGACGCCGCTGGATTTCTTAGACTTTAGAGATTTTCTTCGTCCGGCATCAGGGTTTCAGAGTATTCAGTTTAAAATTGCGGAAGCAATGCTTGGCTTGCCATATGATCAACGCTTTGGACAAGAATATTATCTATCACAATTGCGTGATGCTGATAGGAAACTAGTGCAAGATTACGAAAAAGAAGAATCGCTTTTTCAATTGGTAGAGAAATGGCTTGCTCGTATGCCTTTTACAAAAGATGGTTGGGAAACAAAAGATGGATTTTGGAAACAATATCGTGATGCCTATGCTAATAGTTTACAGGAAGGAGAAACGGAAAATGTAAAATACTTCGAATCTATCTTTTTAGATAATGGAAATTATCCAGAGCATTTACGTTTAGGACGCGATGCTTCACGCTCGGCTTTGTTTATTATGCTATATCGTGATTTTCCTTTGCTAAGTGACCCTTATCAGCTAATCAATTCGCTTTTAGATATTGACGATTTACTAGCGCAATGGCGTTATCGTCATATGAATATGGTGAAAAGAATGATTGGTAAGCGAGTGGGAACAGGAGGTAGTACAGGCGCAAAGTATTTGCAAAAAGCAGCGCAAAACCATTATATCTATAAAGAATTCGCTGATTTGACCTCTTTCTTATTGCAGCGTAATCAGTTACCAGAATTGCCTGAAGAGATTAAAAAGAGTTTGAGTTACAATGTATAACTAAGGGATGAAATCCTCATTCGAGATAGGCCATACTCCAATTGTATCAAACGTCATTGTATTCTGAAAACCATTGGATATAATAGTGTAATTTTTTCCAGCCAATAAAGTATCAGGTCGCCAATCTGTATAGATTGAATTTTGAGTAACGGAGTTTCTTAATTCCCAATTATATAAACCAGAAGGAACTGTAACCCAACCATTGCTTTGGCCTAGATCCGTGTTGGTAAACAACACTGAATTATTAATAGTATTGATTAAATCAACCGTGGTAGCGTCGGGCACCATTTGAAAAAAACGAATGCGACAATTGCCACCAGAACTTTGCGCAAATACGTCATCCACAATTTGCATTTTGAAATCTAAGGGTTTGTCATAAAAGAAAAAAGAACGAACCGCATCTTTCTCAAAATTCAAATTGGTATCAATTTTGGTACTACCCGAAACCACGACTTTTAGGTTTCGAATACCACTCAAAATATCTCTGTAAAACGTATTGCTGGTATAAACGAGTGGTTGCAATAAGATGGGTTTATCATCAATGAAGAATTCAATGTCCGGCGTGTTGGGCGACGCGTGGACCATCATAAACCGTGAAGTGGATTCTTCAACACCATTTTTTTCGCAACTAAATAATGCGAGGGTCAGAAGAGTAAAAAGAAGGATATTTCTCATCTATATATAAAGTTATTAGATAAATGGGATATTTATCAGTTTCTGAAGAAATACTTGAATCAAAGAAGGTTGCAGTAGAATTGGAAAAATCAACCCAAATACACCGCCCCAAAGATGGGCATCGTGCCCAATGTTATCTCTATTTTGTTTGCTCATCTTAGCTGAGTACCAAACGTATCCAATAGCAAAAATAAAACCTGGAATGAAAAAGTTAATCATGAGCCAGGGTTCAAATAGAATAGAGGCAAATAATACAGCGCTTACTGCGCCACTGGCCCCCAATGAGCGATAGCGGTAATCATCTTTATGTTTGAAATAAGACGGAATAGAAGAAGCAATTAATGCAATAAAATAAAAAATCACAAAAGTATATCCTGATTCAAAATGGCTTGCAAATTCTCGCTCTACTCTAGGTCCGAAAAAGAAAAGCGTAATCATATTAAAAATCAGGTGTTGATGATCAGCGTGAATAAATCCATGTGTGAAAAAACGCCAATACTCCTTACGTTCTTTGATGTGCGTGGGAATAAAAAAGCTCTTGAACATGATCTCGCCATTGCTCCAAGCCAGAAAGGAAATGAGCACGGTAATACCCATAAGTAGATAGGTGTAACTAAAACTTAGCATGATTATTCCTTGTATTTTTTTAGACCTGCTTGTAAGCAATCCATAGCGTCATTTATCTCATCGGTATTAAGCACATAAGCAAATCGAACTTCATTCATGCCTAAACCTTCTGTAGCGTAAAAACCGGCGGCGGGTGCCATCATTACGGTCTTACCATTGTGGTCAAATTCTTCTAAAAGCCATTGGCAAAAAACCTCTGCATTATCTACTGGTAAACTAGCCATAGCATAAAATGCACCTCCAGGAGCACGACAACTTACACCTTCAATATTGCTTAGTCGTTCTACCAAGGTGTCTCGTCTTTTTTTGTACAGTGCTTTAACTTCTGCAAAATAACTATCAGGTACATCCAGTGCGGCTTCCCCTACAATTTGTGCAATGCTGGGAGGGCTCAGTCTCGCTTGAGCTAATTTTAGTGCGGCTGCCATTACCTTTTTATTTTTACTTACAAGTGCACCAATACGAGCACCACAGGCACTAAATCTTTTCGAGATTGTATCAATCATAATTACATGATCATCCATTCCTTCTAGTTCTAACGCACTTTTAGCACGTTCTTTATCATAAGCAAATTCTCGATAAGCTTCATCCGAGAATAGGAATAAATCATGCTTTAAACAAATATCTTTTAGGATATTCATTTCTTCTTCAGAGTATAAATAGCCTGTTGGGTTATTCGGGTTGCAAATAAGTATCGCTTTAGTTTTAGAACTAATCTTATCTTCAAATTCGGAAATCGGCGGGAGTTTAAAACCATCTTTTATATTCGAAGTAATTGGTACAATTTTAGCTAAGCTCGCTACACTGTAACCATTATAGTTTGCATAAAAGGGTTCAGGGATGATTATTTCGTCATCGGGGTTCAAGCAAGATAGCATTGCAAAAAGAATAGCTTCAGAACCACCAATAGTGATTATAACATCTTCTAATCCTAATTCTACATCCATTTTATTGTACGTATCAACTAACTTATTTCTGTAAGAAGCATTACCCGCACTGTGACTATATTCAAGCACTTCAAAATCGATATTGCGTACGGCGTCTAAAACAACCTTTGGAGTAGCAATATCGGGTTGACCGATGTTTAAATGAATAACATGTGTGCCACGAGCTTTTGCAGCTTCAGCATAGGGTACTAACTTTCTTATTGGAGATGGCGGTAAATCATTTCCTCTTTGCGAGATATTCGGCATGCCACAAATGTAAAGTATACGTCTCAAAAAAAGGAAATAAAAAATGGCAAGTTACTTATATCGCACCGCTACAACCTCGTACCCTTG
>CAYMFF010000012.1:20544-51470 GCA_964389575.1 uncultured Chitinophagaceae bacterium | reverse complement strand
GTTTTTATGTTCTAACAGCTACTGATACAACGAGTATGTGTTCTTATACAGATTCAATTGAATTATTTGTATTTACACCTGAGGCTTTTGATTCTTTAACAGCTAGTCCAATGACAATTTGTGCTGGTGATAGTGCTACAATCTTAGCAATTCCTGGTACGATAGACGTAGGACCATATTGTGCGAGTAATGCTACAAGCCTTGCGGATACCAAGATAGATACAGTAAGTTTAGGCGGTGTAACCACTGGGACCGCACCATTAAATGGCGGAGAAGCTTACACTGATAATAGTTCAGTGATTATTCCATTAATAGCGGGTAACCAACATCCATTGACAATTGTCAAAGGTGATCAAAATGGTCCTGCTACTTATGCTGCTTGGGCAAAAGTGTTTATTGATTTTGATCAGAACGGAACCTATGATCCTGCCGAGGAAGTTTATAGTTTTGGAGCACCCGCTGCTACAGGACCAATTGGTGGTCTTATTACGATACCAGCCAATGCCATTAACGGTGCTACCGGAATGCGTGTAGTATTAAACGAAGGCGGTTCTGCTGCAAGTACAACAGCCTGTGGAACCTTTACTTGGGGTGAAACGGAAGATTACACGGTAATGATATCAGGCGGTGTGCCAAATACAAATGCAGGTTTTGCTTTCATAGATTGGACACCAGCTACTAGTTTAAGTAGCATAACTGGTGACAGTGTAGTAGCGCAAGGCTTATTAGCAACTACTATGTATACAGCAATAGGAACAGATCCTAATGGCTGTATGGATACAGCTATGGTAACAATTACAGTTAATCCTGCACCAGCGGTTATGGCTAGTGCCGACACCACGATTTGCTCTGGAGATTCTACAACATTATCTGCAACAGGTGCTGATATTTATGTTTGGATGCCTGGCGCTTTAATGGGTGATATGGTAAGTGTAGCACCAACGGCTACAACATCTTATATAGTAACAGGTACCGATACAACCACAATGTGCTCTTGGAATGATACTGTTACGGTTACAGTACCTGATGTATTTATTGTAAATGCTTCAGCAACACCTATGGCAATTTGTGCGGGTGATTCTGTAAATTTAATGGCTGCTGATTCTGTAGCAGCTGTACCTCCTTATTGTACAGCAGTATTTAATAATACAGGAGATACTAAAATAGATTCTACTAATATTAATGGAATAGCAACCTTTACGGCAGGACTACCTGGTGCTGCTGAGGTTTATACAGATTATACTTCAATAGTTGTACCGGTGACAGCAGGGACAACCTTTCCAATGTCTGTAACCAAGGGTTCTGCAAGTACAAGCACTTATAGTAGTTGGGTAAAAATTTATATTGATTTAGATCAAAATGGAGTTTTTGATTTACCCGGCGAAGAGTTTTTAAGTGCAGCGGCCGGAGGATTTGGATCTGGTGCGTTTACTGTACCAACCAATATAACGATACCAACAACGGCTTTAAATGGGCCAACTAGAATGCGAATTGTACTGCGAGAAACTACGCTTGCTAGTCAAGTTACACCTTGTGGTCCGTATGCCGATTGGGGTGAAACGGAAGACTATACACTAGATATTACAGGTGGTGTTGCGCCAGTAGCATATACTTACGCATGGGACCCAGGTGCATTGGCCGGTGCTATGCAAACGGTAACACCTACGGCAACGACTTCTTATATTGTAACACAAACACACCCTGTAACAGGATGTGAAGCTATGGACACGGTAGAAGTAATGGTAACGCCATTACCAGTACTAGCAGTAAGTGCTTCTCCAAGCACAAGTGTTTGTATGGGTGATACAGTTACATTAATGAGTGGTGCTGCCGCAACAGATTCGGTTATTTGGAATGCTATCACTATGGCCACTGATACAATTTTAGCACCAGCCGTGGCCGGTAATTATACTGTAGTTGCTTATGATAGTACAGGCATGTGTTCTGTAACAGATTCAATAATGGTTACAGTGAATATGCCATTACCTTTTGATAGCTTAGTAGCCTCACCAATGACAATTTGTGCTGGAGATAGTACTGCGATACAGGCATTCCCTGGAGTATCCGGCGGAACGTATTGTGCATCAGGTGGAACCAGCAACTTTGATACTCATATTGATAGTTCCAATATAAATGGGATTATAACGGTAGCAACTCCGTTGAATAGCGGTGGCACGTATACAGATAATACAGGAAGTGTAACTATACCCGTAACAGCGGGTACAGCATTTCCATTGTCTGTGACCAAAGGAGTAACGGGAACAAGTACCTATACCGCATGGGTAAAAGTATATATTGATTTAGATCAGAATGGAGTATTTGACTTACCTGGCGAAGAGTTTACAAGTGCAACAGCAGGAGCATTTGGCTCGGGTAGATTTACTACTACAGATACGCTTACGATTCCGACGACAGCCTTGAATGGTCCAACGCGTATGCGTATTGTAATGCGAGAAACAGGAACAGCTAGTTTGGTTGCTCCATGTGGTACGTTCACATATGGTGAAACGGAGGATTACACCATTGATATTAGTGGAGGTGTTCCTTCTACTCCAACATTTGCTTCTATTACTTGGAGCCCAGCAACGGCACTGAATACTACAAGTGGTGATAGTGTAAATGCGCAAGGTCTTATGGCTACAACGACTTACACTGCAACGGGTACAGATATGAATGGTTGTATGAGTATGGACTCAGTAACGATAATGGTAAATCCATTGCCAACGATTACAGCAAGTGCAACACCTGCTGCAATTTGTGTAGGTGATACTGCTATGCTAATGGGCGGCGGAACAGCTACAGATTATGTATGGAACTCTGGAATGCTAATGGGAGCTAATCAAACTGTAACTCCTACTATGACTACTGCCTACACGCTAACCGGAACGGATAGTGTCACGGGATGTTCGGTGGATTCAACAGTAAGTGTAATGGTAAATGCATTACCAATGCTTACAGTAACTGTTGACTCTAATGAAACATGTCCTGGTGCAATGAATGGAGGAGCTACGGCAATGTCTGCTGGCGTACCGAATGTAGTGTACTCCGAAGGTTTTGTAAATACATTTACATCTCAAACTAACCTACCGAATGCAGCCTTACCTGGTTGGACAAATACTTCAACAGCTAATCCAAGATGGGCATTAGAGACTAATGCCACAGGTAGTGGATATGGAGCTTCATCAGGAGCGAATACACCAGGTTATGTTTATCTAGAGGCAACCTCACCAGCAACTGTGGGTCAAACAGATACCTTAACTTCACCAAGTATTACGGTGCCTACTGGAACTGGAATAAACTTGTCATTCTTTACGCATATGTATGGTAACGGAATTGGTTCTATGGTGTTATTGATTGATAACGGAACAACCTTAGATTCTGTATGGTCAGTAAGTGGTCAGCAACAAACTAGCCTAGCTGCTGCTTGGGATAGCGTATCGGTGAGTTTAGATGCCTATGCAGGTCAGAATATTAATCTTCGCTATGTAGGAATACGTGGTACAGGTTTTGATGGAGATGCAGCACTGGATGATATACAAATTTCTACACCAACATCGAATAGTCTGCTATGGTCAAATAGTGATACTACAGAATCAATCACTAGCCTAACAGCTGGTACGTACACCGTAACGGCAACAAATGCGGCTGGTTGTATGGCAATGGACAGTGCAGTAATTACTGCCAACCCTGCTCCAATGGTAACAGTTACACCAACACCTGGTGTGAATAATTGCTTTGGTGGTGCAGTTGACTTAATTGCAATGGGTGCGAGTACTTATGTATGGATGCCAGGCAGTGCAACAGGAGATACGCTTTCTGTTCCAGCTTATACGCCTACAACCACTTATATGGTAACTGGTACGGATAGTAACGGTTGTGAGGATACAGCTTCGGTTACAGTTACTCAAACTTTCCCAAGTGGTAACTTAACACAAGCTACACCATCTAACTCTGCTTCTAATCCAGGAACACAGTGTGATACATATACACAACCAAATAACGGATTAATGTATAGCTATCATGATACGTCTTGTGCAATTATTGCAAGTGTTCAAGAACCAAATGGCGGAGCTTCTTTAGGGACAGTAACGACATGTGCTACCGTTGATGCGACAAATCAGGTATATCAAGGACAGCCTTATGTGGCACGTCACTTTGATATTACACCGACTAATAATGGTCCTGCAGATGTTACTCTATACTTTACTGATGATGACTTTGCTGACTATAACAATGCAAGAGGGACGTTTGATTCAATAGCAACAAATGCTGGCGGAAATACAACAGCTCAAATTTGTATTACACAAGTAAGCGGAGGTCCATTGGGTACTGGTACACCAACAGTGCACGGTCCGTTGACTGCTACTTGGAATGCAAGTACAATGCGTTGGGATGTTACATTCCCAGTAACTGGATTTAGCGAGTTTTATTGTCATACTTGTAATACAAGTAATGCAGCATTGGCAGTAGATTACAAATCCTTTACTGTAACCAAACAAGCAACTTCTGATCTTGTTGAATGGACTACAGCATCAGAACAAAATAGCAAGTTGTTTAATGTACAACGTTCTGGAGATGGACAGAATTTCGAAACTATCGGAACGGTGAACTCGAAAGCTGTAAACGGTTATAGTACTATAGACCTTAGCTACAACTTTGTAGATGAAAATCCACAAATTGGTCATAACTATTATAAACTAGAGCAAGTTGATTTTGATAACAGCATGAGCTATACTAAAGTGATTGATATTGTATGGGGTGCAGATGGAAGCGTAGTTTCTATCTATCCAAACCCAGCTAAGGATATCTTGAACATTGATTTATCAGTTGCACAAACAGTACAAACAGAGATTAAACTATTAGACATGAGTGGCAGAGTTGTGAAGAGTATATTGTCTCAATCTGTAAAAGGAATGAACCACATGACATTAGACCTAAGCAATATTGCAGTGGGTGTATATGGAGTGCAAGTATTCGAAAACAACAAACTGACACACGTAAGTAAAGTTCGTAAGAACTAATATTTTAATAGTCACATAAACCGGGCCCCCACTCATTTTTGAGTGGGGGCTTTTTTTGTGATACAGACGCAACGTATATTGCATTGAGTTTTATGGCCAAAAAGAAACCAAAATGGTATGTAGTTTGGAAAGGTAAAAAACCTGGAATTTATACATCATGGTGGGATGCTAAAAAACAAATTGATGGTTTTGCGGGAGCGCAATACAAATCTTATTTAAGCAAGTCAGCTGCACAAGAAGCATGGGAAGATCCTGTTTATGCACAAGAAGTAATTAAGGAAAATAGAAAAACGATTTACTATGTTGTGTGGAAAGCAAAACAAACTGGAATTTTTACGGATTGGGAAAAGGTTAAATCCCTTATTGAAGGTTTTCCAGGACCACAGTACAAATCTTTTGGTAGTAAACAATTAGCCGAGCAAGCTTATCAAGAAGGGCCAGAAAATTATAAAGGTCGCAGTTTTAAGAAAACTAAAGATATGACCGATGCAGACAAGGCACGGTATGGCATGCCCAACGAAATGTCGGTAAGCGTGGATGCCGCGTGTAATGCAAAAGGTGACATGGAATATCGCGGAGTGTTTACTTATTCTAGTGATGAAATTTTTAAAAGAGGACCGTATAAAAATGGATCGAATAATGTAGGAGAATTTTTAGCTCTAGTACATGCCTTAGCTTGGTTAAAAAAAGAAAAAAGTGACTTACCTATTTACTCAGATAGTAAGTACGCGATGGCTTGGGTTAAAAAGAAAAAAGCAAATTCAAAAATAACAGACCCTTACCTTATCGATGTGGTAAAGCGCGCAGAAAATTGGCTGAAAGAAAATGAATATCCCAACCAAATAATTAAATGGCAAACAAAATTTTGGGGTGAGATACCAGCAGATTTTGGAAGAAAGTAAGTTATGGTTAGCGTAAATAATGCCATAAGGAAAGGGCTAAAAGTGCTTTATGTATCTTTAGGTATATGGCTGACTATCTTTTTCCTTGGTTTTTTTGGTACAATTATTTATTCTGAAGTTTCAGATTCAGAGTTAATAATGCATCCTCTCCTTTTAATAGTTCTTTCTTTCGTTCTCTCATTTGTGATGCTCTTTGTTGTTTGGGGTTTTTTGATTACTCGTTGGAAAATATGGGCCTATGAAAATGTACATGACATAATTGCTTTTCAGCAACGAGCAGAAGAATATTATCTTTTGTACAGGAATAAAAAAACACAGAATTTTTTCGAGATTAAAACAACTAAGCAAAGGGCACGCTTAAAGGAATTAGAAAAACGATTTGACGAACCAAGGCCTAAAGAAGAGGTGGTGTTATCTGAACATTTACAAGAGAATTTAGAAGTTCGTACTAGATTGTCTTCCATTATAATATTGTCTCTTTCAGCATTGTGCACTCTGGGTGTTGGAGTTTTTATTCTTGCTGCAAATCCAAATTATTTGTATGTATTAATTGGCATAGCGTTGATATTTTTGGCGGGCTGGTTGTTTGTAAAACAAATTTTACCAAAGCGAATTAAATTCATAATTGAAAAAGAGGGCATCCTTTTTATGCCCGATGAAAATGTGAACTGGTCCCAAATAAAAGAGGTCACCGGTCATTTGAAGTATATAAGCATTGAATACACAGATAAATATGGCCAATCAGTACTTAAAAATTTTGACTTGAGAGATATGAATAAAAATTTCTTAGAAATTGAAGACGCTATTAATTCCTTTAGAAATAATTACAAAGAGGACGAAACGGAATGATGGTTGTCTAAACTATAAAATCAGTAGCTTTTTCTATATCAGAACTAATGATTCTATCCTTCTCCATAAAAGAAACTTCTTTACGGAAGTCATCATAATATTTTTTCATTCCGATAGAAAGCAAATCAGGATTTTTAAAATCTATCGCCTGCGCTGCACATAAAAGTTCGATCGCTAAAACGCGCTCTGTATTTTTTACGACTTGATATAATTTCGTTGCCGCATTAGCGCCCATGCTTACATGGTCTTCTTGGCCATTGCTACTCACAATGCTATCCACAGAAGCGGGCGTACACAATTGTTTATTCTGGCTCACTAAAGATGCGGCCGTGTATTGCGCAATCATAAAGCCGCTTTCTAAGCCCGGGTTTTTTGATAGAAAAGGAGGCAGTTCTCGCTGGCCAGAAACCAATAAGTAGGTTCGTCGTTCAGAGATATTGGCTAATTCGGATAAAGCAATTGCTAGATAATCTAACTGCAGAGCCAATGGTTGCCCATGAAAATTTCCACCACTTACAATTTCATCTTCATCCGGGAAGATTAACGGATTATCGGTAACGGAATTTATTTCACATTCTATTACTTTTTTAGCTTGAGCAAAAGCATCAAAACTGGCTCCATGTACTTGCGGAATGCATCGAAAACTGTAAGGATCTTGTACTTGTTTCTTTTCTGCAAAAGCGCTTTGGCTTCCTTCTAATAATTTGCGAAACGCGAGTGCAATTTTTAATTGGCCATCGTGCGGACGCACGGCATGTATGCCTGCATAAAAAGGACTGGGTTTGCAATCGAAAGCTTCAAAACTAAGCGTTGCAATTTTGGTAGAATGCGAAATTATTTTTTGCATATGCTGTAATGCCCAAACGCCATAAGCACTCATGAATTGAGTACCATTCAAAAGTGCGAGTCCTTCTTTGCTTTTTAATTCTAATGGGTCTAATTTTTTTTCATTCAAAACAAGCGCACTTTTCTGCCATGAGCCGTCCATGGTTTTTACTTTACCACTTCCTAGTAAAGGCAAACTTAAATGTGCCAAGGGTGCTAAATCTCCGCTAGCGCCTAAGCTCCCCTGCTGAAAAACTTCAGGAAGAACGTTTTGGTTATAATGCCATAGTAAACGTTCTACTAATTCCATGCTGACACCGCTGTGTCCGTAGGTGAAATTCTTAATTTTCAAAAGCAACATGATACGAACGATTTCATCGGGCACCAATTCGCCGACGCCACAAGCGTGAGACAAAACCAGATTGGTTTGAAGGTCACCGATTTCTTCGGGTTGGACAACTACATTGCATAAACTTCCGAAGCCAGTATTAATTCCATAAAAGACTTCGCCTGTGGTTGCCTTTTTGTCTAGGTAATTTCTACAAAATGTAATACGCTCTTTTTGATCATCACTCAGTTCAATTGTGTCTTGCAACAAAGCATTTATTTGTTCGATGTGTAGTGTGTCTTGTAACTCTTGCATGAAATAAATTATTAGAACGAAGATATATCAGTTGATGTTAGATGTCAACAGTCGTTTCGATTTTATAAACCATAACTTTTTTGTATTTTGCGTAACCTGCAGAAGGATTTTTTATGAGTCGCACAGTCCTATTTATTTTTCTAATCATTACGCTATTTTCTGCCTGTAAGAAAACGCGTCATGATTCAATGTCTGCAATTCATTTGCACAAATGGAATGAAGCATTAGAAAAAGGTATTATCAATGATTTTTTTAGTCCGCCGGTGGCCGGAAGAATGTATACTTATCCGAATTTGGCGACGTATTCCGTGCTAACTAATGGACAAGGATTGCTCCTTAAAGGTTTAGAAAGCTTTCCGGAAATCAAAGAGCAGAAACAAGATAAAGAATTAATTAGCTTGTATGCTTTCTATTGGGTGGGAAAGAAAATGGTTTACTCCTACAATTTTTTAGATGAACACTTAGCTGACTTTGAGAAAGCCATGAAGAAGCAATCGTATAGTGCGGAGGACTTACGAAAAGCTAAGGCTGAGGCAAAAAAAATAGCCGCTGATGTTTTTGAATGGTCTAAAGAAGATAATTATAAAGAAACGCGCAGTGCCACAAAATTTGTGCTAAATAAAAATGCTGGGGCTTGGAAACCCACCGCACCAGATTATTTAGATGGTTTGGAGCCTAGTTGGTCAAAAATTAGAACCTATTTTATTGATTCAGCTTCCCAGTTTACCGAAAGTTATAAGCCTTACCCTTATGACATAAAGAATTCGCAAAGCAATTTTTATAAAGAGTTAAAAGAAGTAAAAGAACAAGTGGATAAAACCAATGAAGATGAATTGGCTACGTCAAAATATTGGGATTGCAATCCCCTGGCGCCTCAACATGTTTCGCATCTTACGTTCGCAGAAAAAAAATTAACGCCGGGTGGTCATTGGATGAGCATAACCCGTACTGTTTCAAAAAGTAAAAATGAAAGTTTAGTGGATGCCAGTAAAATTTATTCGCTGGTAGCACTTTCGATACACGACGGATTTGTGGCTTGCTGGCAAGCTAAATATTATTATGATTATATTCGACCGATCACAGCCATTCAAGAGAATTGGGATGCTAAATGGAATACTCTTATTCTAACTCCTAACTTTCCTGAGTATCCGAGCGGACACAGTGTTATATCAGGCATAGCTTCTACCGTTCTTGCTTCCCACTATGGAGATGACATTGCATTTACGGATAATGCAGAAGAGCCTTTTGGAATGACTCCAAGAAATTTTACATCGTTTACAGAGGCATGCGACCAAGCCGCAATGAGTCGTTTTTATGCAGGGATCCATTTCAAAAAAGCAATAGTAGATGGGGTAGAAATGGGAAGAGAAATGGGTCAGTCAATCATTAAAAAATTAGAACTATATGAAACAGAAAAATAATTGGCTTTGGGCGATTGTAGTGGTGCCAATTTTTATGTTGGGATGTAAAGAAGGAGTTTTTCAAAATGAGAAACCCTTATTTACTTTAATGGACAGTACAGAAACTGGTTTCTTTTTTTGGAACGAAATCTATGAAAAGCCAGAACTAAATGCTCTGAACTACGGTTATTTTTATAACGGAGGTGGCGTGGCTATTGGAGATATTAATAATGATGATCTCCCCGATGTGTATATGGTGGGCAACACCTTTGGTGGTCGAATGTATGTGAACGATGGAAACTTGAAGTTTCATCAAATTACCAACACATCGAATACAGCTGTCAATGGATTTACGCATGGTGTGACTATGGCTGATGTGAATCAAGATGGGTTCCTAGATATTTATTTGTCACGTTCTATGGCAAATGTGGATACACAACGCGCCAATGTGCTGTTGATAAACAACGGTAATGAAACGTTTACGAATCGGGCCAAAGAGTACGGTGTGGATGATATGGGCTTTAGCATGCATGCTAATTTTTTTGATTATGATAATGATGGAGATCCTGATTTATATGTTTTGAATCATTCTATTAACTATGAATTGGCTACAGGAGTTATTACTAAAGAACAGCGGGAGAAAAATTTGCGCAATTTATCGCCAACAGAATATGAAGCGACCGTTTCTAAACTATACCGAAACAATGGCAATGGAACTTTTACGGATGTAACAGCATCGGCTGGTTTAAAAGATGTTTTTTTTGGCTTAAGTGCCACTGTTAGTGATATAAATAATGATGGTTGGCTGGATTTATATTGCACATCTGATTTTGCCGATAAAGATCATTTATACATAAATAATAAAAATGGTACGTTCAATGATGTGATTCACGATGCCTTTGGGCATATCAGTCAAAATTCTATGGGTTGTGATATATCCGACATTAATAATGATGGGAAATTGGATATACTGACATTAGATATGATGGCAGAAGATAGCTATCGGAATAAGCAACTTAGAGGAAATAGTCCGTATGATATTTTTCATGAAACAATAAAGCAAGGTTATCACTGTCAAGTAATGCGCAATTGTTTGCAGCTTAATAATGGCGACCAAACCTTCAGCGAAATCGCTCAGTTTGCAGGAATTTCTCATACTGACTGGAGCTGGGCTCCGTTATTTGCAGATTTTGATAATGATGGAAAAAAAGATGTTTTTATTACTAATGGTTATAAAAGAGATGTTTCAGATTTGGACTATATTCATTATGACAGTGATGATGTAATTAAGAAGGCGGGAGGGAAACAAAATACGCAGTTTATGGATTTACTGGCCGTAACAAAGTCAACACCGATTAAAAACTATGCTTATAAAAATAAGGGGAATTATCAATTCGAAAAAAAATCGGATGATTGGGGTTTTGAAAAAAAATCTTTTTCAAATGGCGCTGCTTATGCAGATTTAGATTTGGATGGAGATTTAGATTTAATCGTTAATAATTTTGGAGAACCTAGTTTTTTATACCGAAATAACGCGGTAGAAAATAAGTCAGAGAATAAGTTTTTGAACTTCACATTTGATGCTAAACAGCATGCCCTTGTTCAGGGAACAAAGGTTACCTTATTTACGGATAGCGGGAAACAGTTTCAGCAACTGATAAATAATAGAGGTTATTTATCTACAGTTCATCAGCTTATCCATTTTGGACTCGGGAAAAATAATTCAGTTTCTAAGGCTGAA
The DNA here is from genome assembly GCA_964389575.1 of uncultured Chitinophagaceae bacterium. Taxonomy (GTDB): domain Bacteria; phylum Bacteroidota; class Bacteroidia; order Chitinophagales; family Chitinophagaceae; genus JAGNRR01. The sequence goes on along the minus strand of CAYMFF010000012.1, from coordinate 40,089 downwards.
ATTGAATTTCCGAATGGAACTACACAAACCATTTTATCGCCTGAATTAAATTCTCAAATTCGGTTAGATATTACAAATGGAATTGCTGGAAGTTTGGAAAAAGAAAAACAAATGGGCCCTATGTTGATCGAAGTATCAGGTGCTTTTCAGCCAAGTTTTAGTCATACAGAAAGTGAGTTTATTGATTTTAAGGATGAGCCATTGTTAGAACAAATGTATTCTAACCGTGGGCCTTTTGTTGCCGTGGGCGATGTAAATCAAGATGGTTTGGATGATATATATTTTGGAGCTTCGGCTGGCTATGAGGGCAAGTTATATTTACAAACTAAGCAATCTACTTTTCGATTAAAACAAATGAGTGATTTCATCGCGGACAAAATATTTGAAGATGGCCGAAGTATTTTTTTCGATGCTGATGGCGATAACGACTTGGACTTATACGTTACGAGCGGAAGTAATGAAGTGAGAGATAATGGCTTATACCAGGATCGCCTTTATCTAAATGATGGACTGGGAGAATTTACAAGATCGGTAGACGGAATTCCTGAAACTTTGTTTAATACTTTATCAGTACAAACTCTCGATGTTGAAGCTGATGGTGACATCGATTTAGTTGTGGGTGGTAATGTAAAACCGGGCGCTTTTCCCTCAGCATTTCCGTCCTACCTTTTAATTAATAATGGTAAAGGCGTTTTTCAAAAAGCTGAAAACGTATTGCCAAATAATGGCGCTCTAGGATTAGTAAATGACGTGGTGGTTACCGATGTAAATGATGATAACAAAACAGACATTGTCTTGGCGGGTGATTGGATGCCGGTGCGCATTTTAATTAATCAAGGAAAGCAATTTATTGATGAGACAGAATCTTATGGTCTGCGTAAGAGTGATGGAATGTGGAGCACCCTGCGAATGTTAGATATCAATGGTGATGGCAAAAAAGATATAGTCGCTGGAAATCGTGGTACCAATAGTTTTTATAAGTGTAGTCAAGATCAACCTGCCATTCTTCACACTACAGATTTTGATGATAATGGCGAAGAAGAAGCACTCGTTAGCTATCATTTCTTTGATGGCGTATTATACCCCAAGTATTCTTTGGATGAAATATTACAACAAATGCCTTCTTGGCGTGGCATGTTTAGCCGATATGAAAAGTATTCAAGCGCAACTTCTAACGAGATATTTACGAAAAGTAAATATCCCAACATGAAATTATATGAATGTAATTCATTAGAGAGTACTGTTTTTATAAGAGAAGAAAATAAATTTGTTCCGCATGCTTTACCAGCAGAGGTACAGTTTAGTCAGACCTTCGGATTGGTTCCTTTAGAAAATCCTAAAAACAATGTTCCGATGCTTTTTACGGCAGGAAATAATTTTGGAGTAGATGTGAACACGGGACGCTTAGATGCTGGTCAAGGTATAATTAGTTCTTGGAGGGATGACAAAACCAGTTTGGAACTAAATTCACAGATTGACATTAAAGGAGAAGTACGACAGTTACAGCAAGTAAAAACGAACAACAACAATTATTTAATTCTTGTGTCGCGTAATGGACTATCGCCTCAATTATTTAAAAAAGTACGCTAAACACATTTGTGATTATTCAATACGTATTTTTGTTGGAATAGATTTTTAGGCATTAAAGTTTTTTTTTGATGAACTTTAACTTTTTACTTAACTTTAGAAGTTCAAACAAAAAACATTTTATATGAAAAAAAAGCTACTTCTTTTACTGGTAGTATTTCTTAGTGTTCTAGATTTTCAATCGCATGCCCAAGTGGTAACGACGATTGGTACAGGAGCTACTACCAACACTGCAACCTCTTATCCAGCACCATTTGGAAATTATTGGTGGGGAGCGAGGCATCAGTTCTTATATACTGCTGCAGAATTAAGTGCAGCAGGTTTAACCGCTGGTTCTCAAATTAGCACATTGGGTTTTGATGTTACTACATTAAATAATACACCAACAGCTACAACTTTATCGGATTGGTCTATGTTGTACAAGTTTACAACTACGGCCGACATGACAGCCTGGGAAACCGGAATGTTGTCCGCCTTTGCTTCGCCTACTTATACCCCAGCTGTAGGTGCAAACGACTTTTCGTTGCCTTGTGCAATTGTGTGGGATGGTACGAGTAACCTGGTAATTGAAACGTGTTTTAATAATGGTTCTTTTACCAATAACGAAAGTTCTCCTCAAACAACAACAACATTTACATCGGCAAGATGGTACAGAGCAGATGCTGCTGGCGTTTGTGGTAATGCTGGTCAAACGGGTACAGGAACTAGTCGAACCAATCTAAGGTTGACGTACACGAATGGAACAGGAACTTGTGCTTTAGCCACAGCTCCAGTAATGGGAGCGGTGACAAGCTTTACTGCCGAGGTATTATCGGTGACTGATTATAATGCACCAGCTGCCGCTGGGTATGATTTTGAATACGTAATTTCTGGAGGTTCTCCATCAGGAACACCTCAAGTAAGCAACGTGACTTTGCCTTATATTATTCCTGGCTTAGCAGATGGAATTACATATGATCTTTATGTTCGAGCAAATTGTGGAGCGTCTCAAGGACCTTGGTCTTTGTGTCCCACAGAATTTACAACACCACCAACTTGTTTGGCACCAGTAAATTTAACTGCAACGAGCATTACATCTTCTACTGCAGATATTTCTTGGGTGGACTCTAATGCACCGGCTACGAATAACTACGATATTTTATTAGGATTACAAGGCACTTTGTCTGACCCTAATTTAACACCTCAATCGCCTTCCATACCCAATTGGAATAATGATACTTTTTCATTGACAAACCTTCCGCAGAATACATGCTTTGATTATTATGTTAGATCAAATTGTAGTGCTACAGATTCTAGTGTATGGACTGGACCGTATACATTTTGTACAACCTTGGGTTGTGATTCGGTTTATAATGTGGCAGTTTCTAGTATAACAGCTACCTCTGCACAATTGTCTTGGGTAGATAGTAATGCAACAGCACCGCCGAGCTGGGAAATTGAAATTGTGCCAACTGGTGGTACACCAACTGGTGTTGCAACTGATACAGCCACGGCTAGTCCCTATACCCTAATGGGTCTAAGTTCGTTAACGGGTTATGATGTTTATATACGCGCTGCTTGTGGAGGAGCTGCTGGATTCAGCCCTTGGGTAGGACCAACAACGTTTACAACACTGATTGCTCCTTTGAATTGTACAACTGGAGTTCAAACAACTGTTTTCTCAGAAGACTTTATTAACGCAACAGCGACGCAAACCGCAATCCCAAATGCTTTTGCTCCTGGATGGACGAAAAGTGGAGCGGGACCATTCTGGGCTACAGATAATAATGGTTTCAACAGTGGTGGAACAGGACCAATTTCAGGTGCCAATACGCCAGGTTATGTATATCTTGAAAGTTCGACTGGAGCTGGTGAGGATACACTAATTTCTCCCGCTATCAGTCTATCAACTGCAGCCGGTGCCGCAAGAGTTAACTTCTATTATCATAGATATGGTGGAAGCATGGACTCCTTATTTTTATATATAGATGACGGAACAACAAAAACAAAAGTTTGGGAAATTGGAGGTCAGCAACAAACGGCTAGTGCCGACCCCTATATTCTGCAGTCCGTTGATTTGTCAGCCTTTATTGGTTCAACTATTAACTTAAATTTTGTAGGAAGAAGAACAATTGGCTTTGCCAATGATATGGCGTTGGATGATATTGAAGTGCAGGCTTGTGTTCCACAAGTTGTGGATATGGGAGCAGATAGTATATTAGCACCAATGGATAGCAGTGGTTGTTATACGGCTGCCGAAACCATTGATGTTTTGATAACTAATAAGTCTTTATCTATACATGACTTTACTACAGACTCTGTTTTAGTAACAGTTAATGTTACTGGAGCTACGACAGCTACTCTTACAGAGTGGATTTCTACTGGTACATTGGCTGGTTCTGCTTCGCAAACGGTAAGTATGTCAACCACATTAGATATGACTATAGCTGGTACATACAATATCACTGCTTATACAATGACTATGGCAGATGTTGATTCTACAAATGATACAATGTCCTACGTTGCCATTTATACGGCAGGTGCGGGTGCTGGTTCAATAGAAGCAAATCCTGGAGTACTATGTGTGTCAGGAACATCTGATATTTCGTTTAATGGATTGCCAGGAGTGTCGGTTCAATATCAAGAAGCTGCCTCTGCTACTGGTCCTTGGACCAATGTAGGTGCAGGTGGACCGGTTTATACTACTGGTACTTTAACAAGCACTACTTATTTCCGTGGTCTATATTCTTGTAATGGATCAATGGATTCTACAGCTGTAGATACGGTTGTAGTAAATAATCCTATGATTACAGCTACTATGGGTGATACCCTTTGCGGTTCGGATACAGCGATGCTTTCAGCATCGGGTACTGGTGCATCTTTAAATTGGTATGATGCTCCAACAGCTGGAAACTTACTAGACACAGGTTCTACATTTATGCCATTTGTTTCTATGACTGATACATTTTACGTAGCTCCTTTAGATGGAGAAGGTAAAGTGATTATTACAGAGGTTTGTCAATTTACTACAGCTTCTTATACTAATCCGGGCGCTCCTTATCCTACTTCAATGGATGACCCTATTGAAATAACGAACATTGGAACAGCACCTATTGATATTTCTGGCTGGCAGCTAGAAGTAACTGGTGGAACTCCAGGAACTGTAACAATACCTGCTGGTAATGTTTTACCAGCTGGTGGAGCATTCGTTCTTGATCGTTCATTCACAGTTTCTCCTGCCATTCCGAATGTGTATTTACACACAGGAATAAACTCAAGTGGTTCGGGTACAGCTTGTGGTTATATTTTAAGTGATGCGGCTGGTGCGGTTCAAGATGTAACCGCTACAAATTCATTTGCCGTGGTTGGTACAGGTACTCCTGCTGCTACTGCATCGGATTGGACAGGTACTACGGGTGCTTCTGGAGGTACTGGAGGTATTCGAAGAACGGCACTTGATGATACGAACGATGGTAGTGATTGGACAATTGCAACTGGTGCAAATGCTACGAATTATGGTACAATTAATGTTGCCTTTACGCCAGCAGGTTGTGAAGGTTCTCGTGTTGCCGTAATAGTTGTTTCAAATCCTGCAACACCAATAACAGCTTCTGCTGATACTGTGGTTTGTTGGGATGGATCGGTTGCGGTTCCTTTAACCGTTTCTAGTACGAATACTACTTATACATACACTTGGAGCCCAGCTACAGGTTTAGATGTAACAACAGGAGATTCTGTTAATGCAAATCCTGTTGCACCAACACAATATGTTGTAATTGGCCAAGACCCAACGGGTTGTGGTAACACGGATACAATTAATGTTGGAATTGTAGATACTTTCTGGGTAGCTACTAGTTCAAACCCAGAATATGTTTGTGGTGTGGACACTATAACAATAATGGCTATGGATTCTATTCCACCATTTGATTATTGTGCAAGTGGTTCAACCAGTCCTGCGGATACAAAAATTGATACGGTAAGTATTAATGGTACTGTAACAGGAACAGCTGGTATACCAGGCCCATCAGAACAATACACAGATAATACGGGTATTATTGTTCCAGTAACGGCTGGTTCTCCTTTCCCAATATCAATTACAAAAGGTTCTGCAAGTGTAAATACTTATGCATCTTGGACAAAAGTGTTTATAGATTTAGATCAAAATGGTGTGTTTGACCCTACAGAGGAATTTACTTCGGCGGCTGCCGGAGCATTCGGTTCTGGTAATTTCACTGTTTTTGACACTTTAACAATCCCTACTTCTGCATTAAATGGTCAGACGCGTATGCGTGTGGTTATGGAAGAGGGCGGAAGTGATGCAGCAACAGCTGCTTGTGGCACGTTTACCTGGGGTGAAACTGAAGATTACACAGTGGATATCTCTGGAGGTGTTACAGTTGTTGGCCCTGCTTATACTTATGAGTGGATGCCAGGCATGCTTATGGGTGCTACACAAACAGTGTCACCTACTGCAACCACAATGTACAGTGTGACACAAACAGATGCATTCGGTTGTTCTGCTGTTGATACGCTAACTGTTGATGTTGGAGCTGTTTCAGGAATACTTTCTCAAGCAACCGCAACAAATGCAAGTTCTACAGCAGGTTCTCAAAGTCAAATGTATCCTCAAGCAGATGGTACAATGATTAGTTATTTTGATACAGCTTGTAACTTAATCGTTACTGTAGATGATGGAGCTGGTGGTAATGTTTTGGGCAATACAATGAGTGAAGTTACTGTAGAGCCTACGGTTCAAGTTTATCAAGGGCAGCCATATGTTCGTCGTTGGTTTGAAATTACTCCTACGAGTAATGGACCTGCAGATGTTACATTGTACTTTACAGATGCAGATTTTGCTGACTATAATGCAGCTAGTGGATCATATGATACAATAGCAACAAATGCAGGTGGTGCGACTACTACTCAAATTTGTATTACACAAGTTAGTGGTGGTCCATTAGGCACTGGTACACCAACAGTACATGGTCCGTTGACAGCTACATGGAATGCTGCAGATAGTCGTTGGGAAGTTACTTTCCCTGTGACAGGATTCAGCGAGTTCTATTGTCACACTTGTAACCCATTAGGTTCTGCTTTACCAGTTACTTTGTCTAAGTTTGGCGTAACGAAAGAAGGTAGTGTAAGTTTAGCAGCTTGGATTACAGAGAGCGAGCGTAACAACAGTCACTTTAATTTACAGCGTAGTTTAGACGGTAATAGCTTTACTACCTTAGGTCAAGTATCGACTAAGGCTGTAAATGGTAACAGTGATGTAGCCTTGAACTACGACTTTACAGACGAGTCTCCAGAGATTGGTCATAACTACTATCGTTTAGAGCAAGTAGACCAAGATGGTAACTTGAGCTATAGTAAGATAGTAGATGTAGTATGGGGTGCAGATGGAAGTATCGTAAGTATCTATCCAAATCCAGCTACAGACAAGTTGAACGTAGATGTATCGATTTCAAAAGTAGCTCAGTTAGAAGTACGCTTATTAGACATGAGTGGTCGAGTAATCAAGAGCACGTTGCAGCAGACGGTAAAAGGCATGAACAATGTGACTTTAGACCTAAGCGATATAGCAACGGGAGTTTATGGAGTTCAGATTTATCAGAACAACAACTTGATACACACTAGCAAAGTGAACAAACAAGATAAATAAGTTATTACTTATAATAATATGGCCCTGCTACAATTGTAGCAGGGCTTTTTTTATTACAAAAGAATGTTTACCAAAAACGGAGTTGAATATTATCAATTTTTTCATGTTTAACAAAAGATGAACATTATTTGGCTAGTTTTTAGTTTTCCGATAACTTTAGTAGTTCATTTAAAAAATTTTATAAATTATGAAGAAAATACTACTTCTCTTTTTTACTGTACTGTTTTGTGTAAACTTCGCGGATGCACAAACACCACCGTTTTATAATAACAACGGTTATGGTGGACAAAACAGTTTTCCCTTAAACACTACAACTTCAAATAAAGTTCAGTGGCTAACGGGTCCATCTCAATTCGCCTCGGGCGGAACAGGTGTAGGTACTCAAGCTTATCTTGGACTAATTGATACCTTATGGTTAAAAGCGGGTACTACTAGAACAGGTCTCGGACCTGGACCTTATTCAGGTTTGGAGGTATCATTTGCACAAAACCAAGGAACGGCAACTTCGTTCACTGGAACAAATTATGTTACAGGTTTAACCTCAGCATTTGCTCCTGCCGGCACCTACAGTTTAGGACCAACAGTTGCAGGTCAATGGTATCCAATTCCGTTAACCACACCTTTTTTATATAACCCAGCCTTATCACTTGTAATAGAAGTGAAGCAAAATGGTTATTCATTAGGAGTAACAACGTCTCAAACTGGTGCTACTGGTTGGAGAATGTGGGGTGGTTACACTGCCACATCTGGTTCTACAGGAGCACAAATGGCAAATATGGGCTTTAGTCTATTGTCAAATCTTACTTGTGCTACACCAACTGCCGGTACTGCTACTTTTATTGGTACTGATTCTGTGACCTTATCTTGGACAGAAAATAATATGCCAGCCGCTACAACTTGGGAAATAGAGTTTGGGCCAAATGGTTTTCCTCCATCAGGAACTCCGCAGATTACTACAACTACAAACCCTCATGGTATTGGTGGTTTAACGAATAATACTTCGTATGATTTTCATGTAAGAGCATATTGCGGACCGGGAGATTCAAGTTATTATTTCCCGATATTAAATGTTACGACATTAGCAACTTGTCCTTGGCCTACTAACCTTGGAGATTCTAATACAACGGCCACAACATCTACCATTTATTGGACTGATCCTGCGCCAACTCCTTCAGGAAATTATGATATTTTATTAGGTTTAGCAGGAACACTTCCTGACCCGAATGCATCGGCTACTGCGCCAACAATTCCGGGCTGGACTTCTACATCTTTCCCATTAACTAATTTACCAGATAATACATGTTTTGATTTTTATGTAAGATCAGATTGTGGTCCTGGAGATTCTAGTGTATGGACAGGTCCTCATACTTTCTGTACTTTAATTGCGCCATTGAACTGTACTTCGGGTAATCCAAGTATTGTATGGTCCGAAGACTTTATAAATGCTCCTACGGGTCAAACAACACTGCCTAATGCAGCAGCCCCTGGTTGGACTCGAAGTGGTACGGGTCCATTTTGGTCGGTAGACGAAGGTGGAACAACAAGTGGAAGTACCGGTCCTGTTACAGGTGCAAACACGCCAGGATATATCTATCTGGAAAGCTCTACAGGAGCTGGTACAGATACGGCTATATCACCTGCAATAGATTTATCAGGTGTGGCAGGTGCTGCGAGATTGAAATTCTTTTATCATATGTACGGTAGCTCAACAGATTCTTTATGGATGTTTGTTGATAATGGAACAACTTCAACATTGGTATGGGAAATTGGTGGTCAACAACATACTTCTTCAACCGATCCTTATGATTCTGTTGTAATTAACTTAAATAGCTATATTGGTCAAACGATTAATCTGCGATTTGCAGGAAGACGTTCTATTGGTTTTGCCAATGATATGGCCTTGGATGATTTTGAACTTGAAGGTTGTGTAGCTTGTGCTGCCGTTTCTAATATTAATGTAGATACTGCTTCTGGCACGTCAGCAACTATTAGTTGGATGGACAATAATACACCAACTTCTACAAGATGGTTCTTAGAAGTCGTTCAGTCAGGAAATCCTCCAACTGGAATACCAACGGATACATCAATGACGAATCCTGCGGTTCTAACTGGTTTAACTCCATTTACATCGTACGATGTATATGTTCGACCTGATTGTGACACAAATGGTCTTGGTGGCTGGGCTGGGCCAGTAAGCTTCGTAGCTTGTTCGCCATTGGCTGGAACGTACACAGTAGACCCAGGTTTACCCCTAGGCGGAACAAACTTCCAAACATTAAATGAGGTAGCGGTTGCACTAGATTGTGGAATTAGCGCACCTGTTATATTTGACATGGCACCGGGTGCTAGTTTCAATGAGCAAGTAATATTTGATGAAGTTGTTGGTGCTAGTAAGATTAATACGGTGACTTTCAATGGTAACGGAGATACCGTATTTTTTGCGGCAACCGCTACAGCTGATCGTCATACCATTCGTTTAGATGGTGCTGATTTCTTTAACTTTAACGATGTAGTTGTTCAAGCAACAGGAACAACCTTTGGTTTTGCGATGCACTTATTTAATAGTGGTGGAGATGGTACAGATTGTAATAATTTTAAGAATTGTACCTTCACAACTCCAACAACATCTACGTCTTCTAACTTTGCGGCCTTTACGGCAAGTGGTTCTTTAACTTCCTTGTTTACCGCTTCGTCTGCGGGTGCAGCACCGGATAGTAATACAGTAGATTCTTGTACTACAAATGGTGGTTACTGTGCATTCGGTATGTATGGTCCTTTTACCGCTCCTTTTGCAAGTGGTAATCAATTTACAAACAATACGATGGAAGATTTTGCTATCTATGGTACGTATTTCCAATATATGGATAATACCTTATTTAGTAAGAATGACATAAGCAGAGCTACAAGAACTTCACTATCTACATTCTATGGAATTTTTGCTTCTGGTTTAGGAAACAATAATCTATTCGAAAAGAACTGTATTCATGATCCAGCAGCTGCGAATCCGACCTTTAGTTTCACAGGCTACTTTATATATATGCTTATGGATGCAGGTAGTGCAGCAAATGCGAATGTTCTTCAGAATAATGTAGTGTTAGATAATCAAGGTAATGGTACGCACTATGGTATGTATTTAAATAATGCATACAATCTTCATTGTTATCATAATACAGTAGTTCATAATTCTACAACTGCTGCTACAGGTATTACTCGTGGAATATTTCAGGGTGGTACTTCAACTTTATTGGGTGTTCAAGACATTCAGAATAATAATGTTGTTGTGACAAGAAATACTACGGGAGCATCTTATGGTATCTACAAACAATATGCAACGGCAATTGTTGATCATAATAATGTATACGGTACTACGTCCAATTATAACTATGGATTTAATGGCGGTAATCAGCTTGATTTAGCCGCATGGCAAGCAAGTACTCCTGCAGTGGGTGCAAACTCTGTAAGTGTAGATCCGTTGTTTACTATTACTCCGTTTAATGGTTGTGACTTTACACCGGGTAACGCAGGAATGAATGACTTAGGTAATACGACATTAGGAATTACTGATGATTACTTTGATTCTACTCGTACTGCTACACCTGATATGGGAGCATTCGAATTTACAGTTGCCCCAACGGATATTGCAACTACGAATATTATAGCACCTGATACTAGTTTAGGATGTTATACTGCGAGTGATACAATTACGGTTGAAATTTCAAATGTAGGAGCTACAACACATGACTTTACTTTGAATCCAACTACAGTAACTGTTCAAGTAAATGGTCCATTGGGTCCAACAACACATACGGCTACCGTAAATACAGATACATTGCCAACATTAGGCACCTTGAACGTTGTATTAACTCCAACAGTTGATTTAACAGCGAATGGTGTTTATACGTTTGATGCATATCAAACTACCGTAGGTGACCCAACTCAAACGAATGATACATTAGCTACTTATACTTATAACGTAAATGTGGTGGCTGGTACTTTAAGTGCTTCACCAGATATTATTTGTCAGAGTGGTACTACGGATGTTACACTAGTTGGAAATGCAGGTGGTATTATTCAATGGCAAACTAGCCCAACGGGCATGGCGCCTTGGACCAATGTAGGTGCAGGAATGAATCCTCATACTTCAGCAACATTAACGGCGACTACTTACTATAGAGCGTTGCTTACTTGTAATGCGAATATGGATTCAACGAATGTGGATACGATTATCGTTAATAATCCTATGATTACAACGACTATGGGTGATACAGTTTGTGGTGCTGATACCGTTACGCTAGGAGCAACTAGTTCTAGTGCTACCATTAACTGGTACGCTGCTGCAACTGGTGGTTTGCCTCTAGATACAGGGTCTAGCTTCACAACATACATTACTGGAACCGATACTTTCTATGCAGCTGCATTAGATGGAGAAGGTAAAATGTTAATTACTGAAGTTTGTCAGTTTACTACTGGTGGTTATTCTAATCCAGGTCCTCCATACCCAACAAATTTGGATGACCCTATTGAGTTAACAAACATTGGTACAGCTCCACTTGATATTAGTGGGTGGCAATTACAAGTAACAGGAGGTTCCGCTGGTATTTATACAATACCTGCTGGTAATATTGTACAGCCAGGAGCTGCTATAGTACTTGATAGAGGCCCAGGTTCACCAGATATTCCTGGTGTTTACTTGAATGCAACGGTTATTATTTCTACTGGATCCAGCACTCCAAACGGTTATATTTTAAGTGATGCCGGAGGTGTTGTTCAAGATGTTGTAGCTACAAATAGTTTTAATGTTGTAGGTACAGGTTCACCAGCGGCAACAGCAGCTGATTGGACAGGAACTACTGGACCTACTGGAGGAACAGGAGGTATTCGTCGTACGAATGTTGATGATACGAATGATGGAAGTGACTGGACTACTACACAGGCCGGTACGAATCCAACCAACTACGGTACAATTAATGTTGCCTTTACACCAGCGGGTTGTGAAGGAAGCAGAACACCTGTCGTAGCAGTATCTACTGCTGGACCCATGGTAATGGCTTCTGCTTCAGATACCTTAGTTTGTGTTGGTGATTCAACTATGCTTATGGCATCAGGTGCAGGTCCTGGCGGAACGTACGCTTGGGATAATGGCGGAATGACTGGTGTGAACTTTGTGCCAGCTATGAGCCCAATGACCTTTACGCTAACTGGTACGGATAGTGCTGGATGTAGTTCTGTTGATTCAGTTGTGATTGTGAATGCTGATCCATTCTCTGGTACAGCAACTGCAAGTCCTGATTTCCACTGTTTATCTGGATCTTCTGTTCTAGATGCAGTTCAGGGAGCTTCTATCCAATGGCAAGAAGCTACTTCAGCTACTGGTCCTTGGATGAATGTAGGAACTCCTGGAACTACTTATACAACACCAACCTTGACAGCGACTACTTACTATAGAGCGTTATCAACGTGTGGTGTAAACACGGATACTTCTACAGTTGACACTGTAATAGTTAGTAATCCAATGATTCTTACTACCATGGGTGATTCTATTTGTGGACCAAATAGTGCTACCTTAATGGCAACATCAAATAGTCAAACAATTAACTGGTATGATGATGCCGCTGGGCTGAACTTGTTAGACACGGGAAGCACATTTGCTACACCAGTTATTTCTGTAACGGATACATTCTATGCAGCCCCTCTTGATGGAGAAGGCAAATTATTAATTACCGAGAGCTGTAACTTTAATGGTGCCACTGGTTGGACAACTCCGGTTGCTCCTGTTCCTGTTGGAGTTCAAGATCCAATTGAATTTACCAATATTGGAACCTCTGCTCTAGATGTAAGTGGTTGGTTAGTTCAAGTAGTTGGCGGTAGTGCTGGAACTTGGACCTTCCCAGCTGGAGCGATAGTTGCTCCGAATTCTACAGTAGTATTAGGTAGAGGAGGTACTCCCGGTGGAACGTTCCCAGGTCAATATTATCAGGCGACAACTTTACCAACTTCTGGTTCAGGAACGGCTTTAGGTATTATCTTAAGTGATGGTAACGGAGTTGTTCAGGATGTTGTTGCATATAATGGTTATGCCGTTGTTGGTCAGGGAACTCCTGCTGCTACAGCAGCTGATTGGAGTGGAAATGTCCCTTCTGGTTCGGGTACTTCAGGTATTCGCCGTGTTGTTGCCGATGATAATAATGATGCTTCAGATTGGTCTGTTGCTAGTGGTACGAACTTAACAAACTACGGAGCTGTTAATTTAGCCTTTACTCCTGCTGGTTGTAAAGGTGCATTGGTTCCTGTAATTGCCGTTGTAACTCCTGGTGCTGGTAATCTTGCATTAGCAACTACTAGTAACGTTAGTTCTAATACAGGTATTGATTCTAATAACTATATGCAAGCTGATGGTCAATTATTGAGCTACTATAACCCAACTTGTGAGTTAATCGCTACGATTGACGATGCACCGGGTGGTAATGCATTGGGTATGGTTACTTCTGAGGTTACTGTAGAGCCTGCTGTTACAGTTTGGAATACACAACCTTACACTCGTCGTTGGTTTGATATTACGCCTACTAGCAATGGTCCGGCTGATGTTACTATTTATCAAACACAAGATGACTTCGATGACTTCAATGCATATTCTACAGTTGTTTCTGGTGTTTGGGATTCGTTACCTACTAGTCCTACGGATGCAGCGGGTATTGCGAATCTTCGTGTAACACATGTTACAGGTGGAACACTCGGTGTAGGTACTGCAGCTCTAATTGTTCCAGTTTCAGTAATTTGGAATGCAACAGCAGCGCATTGGGAGATTACATTCCCTGTGACTAGTTTCAGTGAATTCTATGTTCACACGAACAATAATTACAATGCTCCTTTACCAGTTACCTTAACTAAGTTTGGCGTAACGAAAGAAGGTAGTGTAAGTTTAGCAGCTTGGATTACAGAGAGCGAGCGTAACAACAGTCACTTTAATTTACAGCGTAGTTTAGACGGTAATAGCTTTACTACCTTAGGTCAAGTATCGACTAAGGCTGTAAATGGTAACAGTGATGTAGCCTTGAACTACGACTTTACAGACGAGTCTCCAGAGATTGGTCATAACTACTATCGTTTAGAGCAAGTAGACCAAGATGGTAACTTGAGCTATAGTAAGATAGTAGATGTAGTATGGGGTGCAGATGGAAGTATCGTAAGTATCTATCCAAATCCAGCTACAGACAAGTTGAACGTAGATGTATCGATTTCAAAAGTAGCTCAGTTAGAAGTACGCTTATTAGACATGAGTGGTCGAGTAATCAAGAGCACGTTGCAGCAGACGGTAAAAGGCATGAACAATGTGACTTTAGACCTAAGCGATATAGCAACGGGAGTTTATGGAGTTCAGATTTATCAGAACAACAACTTGATACACACTAGCAAAGTGAACAAACAGAGTAAATAATAATTATTCTTATTAATATACTGGACCCTTCCACAGCTGTGGAAGGGTCTTTTTTTTGTTATCGATTTCTTTAATACATTCAAGTCTATGCTTGTATTTATATAGGTTTTCAATAAAAGCAATATATTTGTCCTACTAAATGTACAGAGGCAGTTTACATAAAAGCTTGGTATCGCTTAAAACAGATAAACGTAAAGGTTTTGCTGTTTTAGTTGATCCGGATAGTGTGACCTTACAACAAGTGGAAACAGTGGCAAGACAGTGCAATGACGCTAATGTAGACTATGTTTTTATGGGTGGGAGTCTAATGGTATCCAATCATTTAGATCAATGTATTATTCGGTTTAAAGAGCATAGCAAGATACCGGTTCTATTATTTCCAGGAAGTCCTTCCCAAGTTAGTAAAGAAGCAGATGCCTTATTGTATTTATCATTACTATCAGGACGGAATCCTGAATTATTAATCGGTGCTCATGTTGTTTCGGCTCCGATAGTAAAAGAAAGTGGTTTGGAAATAATCTCTACGGGTTATGTGGTTGTTGATGGTGGCGCACCAACTACGGTTTCATATATGAGTCATTCTGCACCAATACCAGCTGACAAAAATGATATTGCACTTTGCACGGCAATGGCAGGAGAGTTTCAAGGAAAAAATATTATCTACATGGATGCAGGCTCAGGCGCAAAAAATCCAATTAGTGAAGAAATGATTAAAACAGTTTCTTCTAATATTTCGTTACCTGTTGTTGTGGGTGGCGGCATTCTAACACCAGAAAAGGCTTATAATAATTGTAAAGCAGGTGCCGATGTCATTGTAGTAGGAAATGCTATTGAAAAAGATCCACTACTTATTAAAGAAATGTCAGACGCGATTCATAAGGCCACGGTTACCGTATAGCCCGCAGTTGTACAAGTCTTCTTTTTAAAATTTACAGTTTATCTTCGTGCTATGGATAAGAACGAATGGCCCTTATGGGAAGTATTCATTAGAAGTAAGGCAGGACTTGATCACAAACATGTGGGTAGTTTGCACGCTGTAGATGCAGAAATGGCTATCGAAAATGCAAGAGATGTATATACAAGACGCCAAGAGGGTATTAGTATTTGGGCTGTAGAAAGCAAGTACATTCATGCTTCTAACCCTGATGAGTCTGATAGTTTATTCGATCCTAGTGATGATAAAGTATATCGACACCCTACGTTTTACGAACTTCCAGACAAACTAAAACATATGTAACCCATGGATAATTTAGTTTCTTATATTTTACAACTAGCCGATAACTCATTAATCTATGGACATAGATTAAGTGAATGGACAGGACATGGCCCGCAACTTGAAGTGGATATGGCGTTAAGTAATATCGCTTTGGATAGCATGGGTGCGGCAAGAAGTTTTTATCAATACGCCGCATCAATAGAAGGTGGTGACAAAACAGAGGATAGTTATCCGTATCTGCGCGATGTATTACAATTTAAAAATGTTTTACTAGTAGAACAGCCTAATGGAAATTTTGCAGATACCATTGCACGTAGTTTTTATTTTGATTGTTTTCAATTTCATTTTTATACAGCCTTACAAAAAAGTAGCAATAAGCGTATTGCGGCAATTGCTGCAAAGTCTATAAAAGAGGTGGCTTACCATTGGCGCTACAGTAGCGGTTGGGTTATTAAACTAGGTGATGGAACAGAAGAAAGTAAAGAAAAAATACAAACCGCTTTAAACCATTTTTGGGATTATACTGGCGAGCTCTTTAAATCTACTAGCTTAGAAATTGAAATGCAAGAAAAAGGAATTGCCCCAACGATTGAAGACTTAAAAAAAGATTGGCAACAAAGTATTGATCAAGTGTTAGATGAAGCGACCTTGACGATTACAGATGAAAATGGTAATTGGCATCACGATGGCGGTAAACTTGGAAGGCATAGTGAGCACTTAGGTTTTATACTGGCCGAACTTCAATTTGTACAAAGAGCTTATCCCAATAGTCAATGGTAAGTAAGGAGCAGATATACTCCTATCTGGAAAATGTATGTGATCCTGAGGTGCCGGTTCTATCTGTTTTAGATTTAGGAATTATTCGAGATGTTGAAATAGATAAGGAAAGTATTTCAGTAAAAATTACGCCTACCTATTCAGGGTGCCCAGCTATGAATACCATTGCGGCCAATGTCAAATTTGAATTGCTGGCTCAGGGGTTTAAGAACATTATGGTTGAAGAAGTATTGTCACCTCCTTGGACTACTGATTGGATGAGCGATGAAGGAAAACGCAAACTGAAAGAGTTTGGTATTGCACCACCCCAATATCAAAGTAAAGAAAATCCTTTAGAAGAAGATGCTGTTGTTCCGTGTCCTCAATGTGATTCAAACAATACTGAGATTGTTTCGCAATTTGGTTCTACTTCTTGTAAAGCACTCTATAAATGCAAAGACTGCCTGGAGCCTTTTGATTATTTTAAATGTTATTAGCGCTTAAACTAATCGGTCCATTTCTTTAGAAGCTCTTCATAAGAACTCGTGTCTTCTCCATCTTTTTTAGCCTGCTTAATCGCTGCTTTCTCCATTTTAATTGCTTCTGATTTGTTTCCCGTAACAAAAAGAAGATTGGCATAAGTATCCGCAACAGCTGATTGAGAATGTTTTGCTTCATTAGATAATTGATAAGCTTTTTTAGCCCATAATAGTGCTCTATCCCACTGATCTCCATCGTTTTCAAATACATTCCAGGCTTGACTATTAAGATGTGTCACAGCCATCATGGTCATACGTTGATTGTATTTTTTATCTTTGCTATAAGCGGATTTAATACTATCAAGTTTGCTAAGCATATTAGGTGGCCATTTCTTACTTTGCCATTCCAATTGTTTCATTACCGAAGCGAGCATATCCTTATTATTACTTTTATAAAATCCACTAGATGCATTCGATAGTTTGTCGGCATAGTCATATTCATTTTTTACAAATTGCAAAGAATCTTTACCTCGGTAAAAACTTCTACCTAACGAATATAATTGGTTTATTTTTTCATTTTCTGGTAAGTAGTCTTCTACCATTTTTTTGCACAAAACATGCAGTTGACCATCTCCACTATTAGATGCAAAACTATTGGTCTCGTACAATTTATTTTTCAGTGCCTCTTTCCAAGTAAAGTCTGGGTGGGCCTTGGCTGCATAACGATTGTACGCTTTTTTATTTTTTATAAAAATAGTAAATGTATTATTGTTTACATGCTTCATGTATTTATCCATGAACTTGAATTCAACTGAATCTGGGTTTTTTTTAAAAAACTGCGAGCTATAAACATCTAATGGGTATTGATTAGATTTTCCTAAGCGAGTAAGCTTTTTCAGATATTTCATAGTGAAGGTTTTCGAAGAGTCTCCTTCACCCATTTTTTCGCCATATTGAATAAGCGTCATAGGGTCGTTATATTCTTCGATAGCCCCTTTTCCATTATTTACAAATTCGTCCACATTTTTAGGTACTCCCATGATTCTGAAAACAACCTCTTCGTTTTTTGGATTAATGTAAACGTTGGTAGGATATCCTTTAATATTATATTTTTTGGCTAATTCCAATCCTTCCTTTTCAGCATCAATTTTTAAATTGATAAAGCTTTTATTGTGAAAACTTCCCGCTTTACTATCTGGAAAGTATTTCTTGGCCATATACTTACAAGGACCACACCAAGTAGTGTAAAAATCTACATAGACTAATTTGTTCTCAGCACTCGCTTGTTTTAGATTTTCATCCCAATCGAATTTTTTAAATTCAATACCTTGTGCATTTGTAGCAACGGCTAGCAGTAATAAGGCGAAAAGAGCAATAATATTTTTCTTCATACTATCAAAAATACGAAGAATTGAATAAAGCAATTATCGTTTAATAATCTTTAGGACTTCATTATTTATCTGTAAAAGATAAACGCCCAGTGGAAGATTGGCTAATGAAATTTGCTGAGTACTGAGGTTCAAATCGTTTTGATTTGATAGTATTTCTTTCCCAACTAAATTATAAACTGCGATGCGTTCTATTTTTTCTGACGCACTATTGATATAAATGAAATCTTTTGTAGGGTTTGGATAAACCTTAAATTTACTTTTCTCGATTTGCTCTACACTAATCGGAAAAGCAA
Organism: uncultured Chitinophagaceae bacterium; assembly: GCA_964389575.1. Lineage (GTDB taxonomy): Bacteria > Bacteroidota > Bacteroidia > Chitinophagales > Chitinophagaceae > JAGNRR01. The sequence goes on along the minus strand of CAYMFF010000012.1, from coordinate 21,291 downwards.
TCGTGTTCACCGTAGTGTTCGTAATTACTGCTGGATTGTAATCAAAATAAATATAGGCTGTGTTGTTTATAACATCACCTGAAATGTTTCCTGGATCTTGTTGTATCGTGTACTGCACAAATCCGTGACTGTTTGGCTCGTCTGCATTACTGTCCGGCAACATGATATTATTAAATCTAAAACGAATCAAATTGTTCTCTTTTTCAACCAGATAATTATGACTGGCACCTAAAACTTGAATAGAGTTTATATCCAATCGATTGGATATGGTATCTTCTATAAATACATTATACGCCATAGCATTTCCTGTATTTTGAAAACGAACCAAATATGAAAGCTCTTTGTCACTGAGGTCAATAAAACCTTCTACACCGGACCCTTGCGGGCTTACTTGTTTATCATTAGGATCATAAGAAGTAAGTATGGGCAACAGAACAGAACTTATATCATTAGCAGGGTTGTTCCCAATTATACTTGAAGTGGGTTCTATCCAAACTTTAAATGGGATAGTTTGATTAATAGCTAAGCTTTGAAGGCTATCAAAATAAACAGATATAGTATTCCATGGATTGGAAATAGTAGTAGTCCACATGAGCGTATCGCCATTAATTGCGGTTGGGGTTATACTAGCACTATGGTAATGTTTCATAGAATCCATAAGGGCATAAATATTCACTGGGATTGATGTGCTCAAAAATGATGAGGAGGTACCATAAGATATTCGCTGTGTTTTTTGAAAGCTATAAA
>CAYMFF010000012.1:5574-20444 GCA_964389575.1 uncultured Chitinophagaceae bacterium | reverse complement strand
GGCATTAAAGTAACGGTTGCATTGGACACAGGAAGCTCTAAAGTGTCTAGCGAACAGTTGATATTTAAATGGTCATAAAAAGTTTTACCGCTTATGTTACCACAATTAGTGCCTATGGTTCCTACCGTTGAAGTATCATGAATACAATCACCTGATGCATTATGAAGTCTTACAACATACATATCGGGCATGAGCGAAGAAATGCTATTCGAAGTACTTCCGGAAACCATACTGTTCGCTATCCAATCATACGTTAGCGGAGAAGAAGGAGCATAAATTATTTGTCCATCACCGGTAAGTGTGCAAGTAGCATCGGTGATATTTTTATTCAGCGTGATAGACGGAAACGAATTGCCCGACACAAAATTAAAAACAGTATCAAACGTACAACCACCAGCATCAGTAATACTGAAAGAGTCTACACCGGTACAACGCAATCCAGATTGTGGATTCGGTATGACTTGACCATTTAATCTATACACATAAGGCGGTGTGCCGTTGGTAGGAATGGTTGCTGTAAAAGAATTCTGCGTGATAGTCATTGGATAGGGATTCAGCGCACTGACTAATTGAAAAGAACTTAATGCCGTTGAGCAACTAGCACTCTGCAGTGAAACCGTATAATTACCGGGTCCTAGGTTATTAAAAACACCTGTTGTGTTAGAGATATTTCCGGGATTGAGCACATACGAAAAGGTAGTATTTGGCCAATTGGCACTGACTGTAATACTTCCATTGGTTGTGCCACAGGGAGGTTGAACTATTTGAGAAGAGGTAAGTTGCGCGGCATTGGCATTTGAATTTACTATCGTAGAAGCACTACAATTATTAGCATCCGACACGGTAACCGTATAATTTCCCGAAGTTGGTGTTACGAAAGTTCCTGGTCCAATCAGTAGGCCAAAGGGGTTCATTGTATAATTTAAATTTTGAGAGCTACCGGGTATTGTATTTACTTGTATGGTATCTGGATCACAGGAGTTTGTATTTTGATTTATGACACTTGTAATAATAGGAGCTGCAGGCGGTATTACAGAAACTGCAGTTACTGCTGTACAGCCGTTTGCATCGGACACAGTAACGGTATAAATACCAGCTCCAACATTTGTAAAGCAGTTAGAGATTTGCGAAAATATATTCGTAGAATATAAATAAACTGGAGTTCCACCAGAGGCTGTAACACATATCGTACCGTCCATACCCGGCACGCAGGAGGGTGATAATACATTCACAGAACTTATTAGTAGGGCAATTGGCTCTGTAATCGTAACAGTTGAATTTGTCACACAATTATTAGCATCAGTAGCGGTAATAACGTAATTACCGGCTGGTAACCCACTAAAATTACCGGCGCTTGTTTGCGCACCAATATTGGGCATCATACTATATGTTATTGGTGTAGCAGTGGCCGTCGCAGTGGCCACAATCGATCCTGTTGTATCTCCGTTGCATGACACATTGGTTGAGACAACGGATGTCCATGTGGCACAAGGCTGGGCAATTACGAATAAAGGGCATAGAAAAATCAGAAGAAAAAATAGCTTTTTCATAGTTTAATAGAGTTTTAGGGTACCGTTTCTATTGATAAAACGATAGGGTTCATGTAATATAACGCAATAAAAACTCCATTCGTTAGTAAAAGTTAAAAAAACCTAAATAAATTATCGTCCCCAAATTACAATGTACTGATTAGGACTAGCATATTTCTCAGTAAAACCAGCGCTTCGCATTTCAGCAAAAAGGTCTTGCGTACATTTTTTATTCAAGTACTTTTTTCGCCAATTTTGAAGTAGTACGTAATCAATTTTTCTATTTATATGCTTTTCATATTTTCCAAAACGGCCACAAGGAGGATAAAAACCACTATATAATTTAGGCATGAATTTTCTTGGGCTTTTGTTTACTTTCCAGTTTACTGGAAAATAATTTTTATCTGCCTCATAATTTAATAGCATGATAAGATGCTTATCAGTGGCGCCATAATAATCCGAAAAGTGTAAAAATGAATTGTCTCGCTGAAAAATTGAATCACCCGATTGCGTTTTTTGCCAATCATCATAATGTAAGTTTAAGACCACACTTTCATCCTTGATATATTTTGCACCACTCATGATTTCTTTTCCTACTTGGTTAGCCTGCATCACACTAGGAAATCGAACCATCAGAAAAAATATAGACAACACACAGCTTGCTAATAGAAAAAAAGTTTTAGAAAAGGGCTTCCAGTTTTTGGTGGCTAAAAATAATAGTAAGAAAAGCGGCGGTAGAAAAGCAATGCGAATTTCTATAGAACCCGTAGCGCTAATGGTGCCGGGCGCCGTTAAATATGATAGCAAAGTAAAGCCCACAAAAATCAAGAAAATAATATGAAGGAACGATTTGTTTTTTTCGGGCGGTGCATATGATATTGGTTTTTGTTTTTTCTGTTGGCCCCAAAAAGACAAAACCAAATAGCCCAGAATTAAAACTAGACAAAGCACTGCTGGAACGATTTCGATATCTCGCGTGCTTTGAGAAGTGGACATGCTAATAAAGGCAATGAATTTTTCTCTAATTGTTTGATGATGTGGCGTGGATGTTAGTCCGCGCTTCAGCATGAACATAGCCACCAAAATTAGGTTCGGGATAAAGACCAACAGCAATTTAGAAAATGATTGGAGCACAAATCCTAAATCGGCAATGCGGATATTTTTTATATTTCTAAATAACCATAAAAGGCCCAACAGCATCATAGTATAGACGGATGCCATTCCATGCGCCAGTGTAACACTTAGCAGTAATAAGCAGAGTAAGAGTTGATGAATTGGGTTTTGTAAATTTTGTTTGATACGGATATAATATCCTACACACCAAAACAATAGAGCAATACCTAACACATAATTGTAAAACCCTTGTTGAAATGCAATCGTGAATAGAAATGGGAAGAATAAAAAACTAAGAAAGGCGTTATCTTTTTTAATCGAAATAATAAGATAGCGAAAGCCAAAGCAAAAAGTAAGGAGATAAATAATCTGAAAAAGTTTATCCGCTAGCCAATAGGGCAAAAAGCGACTGAAGAATCCGATGAGCAAATGACTGGTCCAATTCGGATCGATTAATTGTCGATTAATTTTCAGAAAGTAATCGTAAAAATCTCTGTGTTGCTGATTGATTAAATCAAAAAGGACTTTGGCGTTATAAGTATGGCTTGGTCCATCGCCTGTAATGTAAAACTTAGGAATGACAATAATACTTAGTGCCAATAACACTAGAAAGTAGAATAGATATTTTTCAAACTTTAGCAAAGACTAAAAATACAATCTATTCCAAACCCGTGCAATTATTTAGCCACAGCATACATTCTTTCAATAATAGAAACAACCTCTTTGCCTTCTTGGGCGTTGGTCATCATGTCAGCCTTGCCCTGCAGGTGGTCTATCACGTTTTGTATCATCAAGTCATGATTGCTCATACTGCCTTGGTACAAGCCGTAATCATTGGATTTTGCGCTTATATTAATATCCGGTATTTGGTGATCTTTTATATTTTGGTATTCAATCGTGTTTAAATATTGACCTCCGATTTTTACAGTTCCTTTCTCACCGAGGATTGTAATGGCGCCTTCCATATTTTTTTCAAAACTAGAAGTTGAGTAATTAAAATTTACCATAGCACCATTTAATGTTTCCATGAGGAAAACACCAGTATCTTCTGTATCAATATAGGGGTGCATAAAATTGTGCGTGTTGCCAGATAAAACACGAACGTCTCCAAAGAGATAATATAAAATGTCTATAAAATGACTGAACTGCGTATATAAACAACCACCATCTTTTTCTTTTGATCCGCGCCAGTCACTTTGATTATAATATTGCTCGTTTCGATTCCAAAAACAATTGATGTTTACTAAATATATTTTTCCAATGGCCTCCTCTTGCATCAATTTTTTTACGGCGGCCACTGGTGGGTTATGACGATTTTGTTTTACAACGAAAAGCTTTTTGTCATTTTGTGTTGCCGCCCTTATCATTTGATCACTTTCGGTAGTGCTCATTGACATTGGTTTTTCACAAACGACATTGGTACCATTGTTTAATGCCATCACTGTATGTTCGCAATGAAGGTAATTTGGCGTACAAACATTCAACACATCTAATTCTTCATTAGACAGCATGGTCGCCAAGTCTTGATAGTAGTTACAGCTTACATCGCTTGGTTTGGGTTGTAGTGAAGCTATTGATACGAGCTCTGCATTTTCATTTTGAATAATATGGTGCGCATGACGCGAACCAATATTTCCAAATCCCACAATACCAAATCGAACGCTTTTCATATTTTATCTACTGGGTATTTTCCAACAACGAATTAATGTTGAATAAAGAATTTCTCAACGCTTTTTTTATCACCGAATTGCATTCTGATAAAATAAAACCCATTGGCAAGTGAAGTGGTGTTTAGTTGAATTTTATCTTTATTTTTCGTCATCGGCAGGGCTATTTTTTTTCCTAAGGCATCTATAATTTCTATAGAAGCTTTTTCTATTTCACCCGCTTCAATATTTAATTGATTATGTGCAGGGTTCGGATAAATTTTGGCATCAAAGGTTTTATAAATGTCCTCGTAAGACAATGGAAGGTTTACCGAAAAATTATAGCGACTGTATTTCCCAAAATCACCTTCTAATACATAAAGTATGGTATTAGTATATGATCGTAATTGAACAAGCCCCGTACCATCACTATTGGCCCAAAAGTCGATACCATCGTCATCGGAGTCGGTAATCAACAAACTGTAACAACCCGTCTGCAATTGAATGGAATCAAATGTAATTGAGGTTCCCGTAGCTACTTTTGTAAAGACTGCGTTGTTCTGATCATCTAAAATTTCTACTTTGGTTTCTTGGAACGCATTATTTCCTTTGTACATCAATCGGAATGCATCTGGAAGGACATCAGGAATTTCAAAATCCATATACATTTTATCATTTAATGCATATTCATCAACACTAAAATTGGGTTCTTTAACTTTTGCATGAAAAACATTTCCATTGGGACCATCTAACCAATCCCAGAAGTAAGGGTTTAATGGAAGTGTAACCGTATCTTTTTCCATAAAATCCAAACTACCGGTCCACTGATGGGTAATAAAACCTTTATCATTCAAACCATAATCTATTTTGACATCCGTCAATGTGGTAGAACCAACATTTTGGATAACCACTTTAGGCGTATTGCAAATTGGGTTCTCTCTAAAATGTTCTATCTGCGTGCTAGGATTAATTACATCAATTATTCTAGCATCCAAACTGTGATTAGCGGCACCATAATTTACTAATTGGTGACTCACAATATAGCGAGAATCTCCTGAGGCTACATCTACATCATAATCAAAAGTATGAGAACCACCTGGAGAAACATAAGCGTCTAAATTCGACTCTTGTAAATCAGTAGCCATACCGGGACACCATCCCGCTCTGTCATAAATCCAAGTACCACCTTGTGGATATACTGGGTTATCCGCGCATTCTTTCCAAGCCGTCCAGCTAAATTCTCTAGCACCTCCATCGACATTTAAATGATGATTTCTAGGAATAAATTCTCCTTGTTGACCATGACCAGTAACTGTACTTCTTATTTTAAATGAAGCAGCGTCGTTTGATAGTGAAAGACTGCGTGGAGGGAAAACAACATCATTGTTGATATTAGAATAATTACTACTTCTTCTTGATCTCCAAATATTATTGATATCTAAAACATCAGCTGGTGGAGTACCTACAATGAAGTACCATTTAATATCCATTTCTTCTTGCCATTGTCCGCCGAATGTTAGGGACATCATTTTATCGCCCTTTAAAATCGGTGCAAAATCAGTTACATCAAAACTCCAAGTTTTACCATCTGATCCTAGGTCTAAACCAATGCCATAAGGTGTAACAAATGACATGATTTCGAATTCCATAGGGTATCTATTTTGATAGGGCAAATCGGAAAGGTTTAAGGTGCCCGTTGGACTAACTGCAACAGTATCAAATGCTTGATTATTTGTATCGAAATAAATAGAGCCCAAGTTAGTTTGCCAATAGTAATTAATTGGGGCGTAATTTATTTCATCGTGCATTAGTGTTCCCGGATGAGTTGTGATACTGGTCTGTTGCACCGCATGCGGTAGTTGAGCAACTGTCAAATAAGCCGTGTCAGTACTAATGGTTAGATTATAATTTCCTTGATAAAAGATAAATTCAGGCCGAGTATTTTCTTCTTCAAATTCTTTAAAATGATTTTCTCCCGAAATGGTTGTCCAAATTGCACTATTAATTATGGCCGCATCATTTCCGTTTCCTGATGCATCGTTTATGGCACCACTGCTAATGGTGTTCAAGTGATAATGCGCTACAAGATTAGAACTGTTTGGGTGAGAAGCCGTCAGTTTTTTATGCATCCAATTTTGTATAGTAGTAGCACTTAAATCAGTATCCCAAATTCGAACATTATCAATGTAACCGTCAAAATATCGATTATTTACTCCTCGACTCACTCGCAATAATAAACCACCAGCGGTGTCAGTATTAATCGCCGTTGCCGAGTTGCTACTATTTGTTTCAAGCTGTCCGTCCACATAAAGTTGAACATCATTTAGAGTGGTACCATTAAATGTGCAAGCTACGTGATGCCATTCATCATCGGTTAGAATAGTTGTTCCTACAATACCTCCATTACCATTTTCTACTCGAAGTCGCCCTGCACCTTCTACTCTAAAAACCCATTTCACATTAGCAGCATTTCTACCCCAAGAACAAATTTCTTTGTCTGCAACGTTTGTCTTTATCCAAGCCTCTACGGTTCTGGATTGGCTTCCGCTTATGCCTTTAAAATTATTAGCTTCTATATAATTGTTGCCATCAAAGTATAATAAGTTTTCGCCACTGTTATGAATACCCGAAGTATAAGCCGTATTCGCTCCGCTAATCTGGGAAGCGGTCCCGGCATTTTGATTAGTGTAAGAAAGTTCTACAATAATATTGGAAGTGCCATCCCAATTAAAGGGTGTAAAAAAAGGTAATCGAACAGTATTGTTCATCGTAGAAACGTTGTTAAAATAAACCTCCACGAATCCCGAAGTGTCGGGTTCGGACGCATTCAAACTGTTTTTGTTGGTATGTTTTATTTTAATTTTTAGATGATTATAGTTCACAGGGAAAGTTGCTTGATTGATAAAAAACTCTAGACCATCCAAGTTTCCTGGATACGCGCCTGCGGCTTGTAATTCAGATTGAGTATATAAGTACTGCGACTTGCTTCCATAGGCATCCGTTGGTAAAGGGTGAGTAATTGTTGAAGAACCTGTTCCAAATACAATGGCCGTATCAGAAAGAATTGAATCTATGGTTACATTTTGATGCAACTGCATTAAATAATTATTTATTGCAGTAGTAGTATATGGGAATGTGGTACCACTAAAGTTTGAAATTTTATAGTTCAATGTATTAAGCCCTATGGAATCTATTTTGCTTGAGTCTTTGATAAAAGTGTTGCAACTATAATCCCACTCACCACATCCTAAATTACGATTGGCAGCCGTAGAAACTTGTGCCCCTTTACAACGCATATTGTAGCGCATGATAATTTTTTCGAAACTTACATTGGGTAAATTCGGGAAAGAAACCATAGTGTCCCGGGTATTGGATGCATGTACAAGAGATTGCACTATAATTGTATCTCCTGGCACCTGGGCTAATAAAGAAAAAGAGAAAAGTAAGACTACGAATAAGGATGTAATTTTTTTCATACCAACATTTTTAGAACGTTTCGTTCAGTTGGTTAAAATTAGTAATTAAAAAGGGAAGCTAATACGTTTTATCGCAGAATGTCAGCTGTGAGATTTTATTTTTCGTTGGTAATTAATCCATTGTATCAAATGGATTAAAAGCGTGCCAGCTTGAATAAAAATAAATACTTGAAATATTATGTTTTTAAATCCAAGAACATCAAAAAAGTAAACATAGGCCAATAATAAAAGCATACTACAAATCAAGCCAGGCACGCGCTCTTTAATCGTTCGAATATGAAAATGATATTTAGCTAGCACGTTTGTTGGTATTCTTGATGCTAGATGTGTTTTTACGGTTTCGTAATTATCATCACCATCGTCTACAAATTGATATTCGCCTTCGCTACTGAGCAGATAAATATGTTCCTTAGAATTTTTATACGGCTGAAATACATCATAGCAAAGCAAGGATAAGTCTGAAATATTTTTAGACTCATTTGGAGTATGAACTCGAATTTCGTTTTCAAAAAATTCAAAATGCGTTCGGTTTTTATAACGCTGAAAAAAGAAAAAGAGATTCATAAAAAAAGATCCTAGAAAAATAATTCCTAGGCCAACAGAATATTTTATAAAAAAAGTAAAGGCAATAAATCCAATGAGGTTAATGACTAATCCTAATCCAATGGATTTTAGTTTTTTTGAAGATGTCGAATAGCCAAAAAGCATTTCTAAGGAAGTAACATGCGATAATCTACTTGCGTTTTGCCCTTGCTTATATCGTTTAATTTTCCTTTCAGCATTTTGCGACGAAGCGAGCTCAAATAATCGATAAACAAAACGCCTTCTATATGATCATATTCATGCAGAATGACACGCGCAGTCATGCCATCAAATGTCTTTTCATGCTCTTTAAAATTTTCATCTAAGTAATTAATGGTGACCGTTTCATCTCGGCTTACATCTTCCCTTACTTTCGGAATACTCAAACAGCCTTCATTAAATTTATAGGGCTTGCCGCCAGTTTCAACTATTTCTGGGTTAATGAACACTTGTTTAATCGCCTCGCCTTCGTAGGGCTCATTTTCAGGGTCTTCAGCGGCTGCCTCCGCAAGCTGTTGGGTTTCTACTAAGAATAAACGAATGGGCTTATTGATTTGTGGGGCCGCCAAGCCTACACCATTACTGTGATAGAGCGTTTCCCACATGTCGGTTATTAGCTCATCAAGATTTGGATAGTTCTCATCAATATCATCACATTCTTTGCGCAATACTGGATGACCGTAAGCTACGATAGGTAAAATCATGGGTGTAAAGGTCGGAAATTTTTTATAGAAAATGGTGTCAAAAACCGCTGAGGTTTACGGCATTTGAAAATAACAAACCTCACCGATTTATAAAAAAGATTGGTTTTTCATTTGTAGATAGCCATCTAAAATGATAGCTGCGCTTATTTCATCCACTAGTTCTTTATTACGACGATCCTTTTTTTTGAGACCGCTGTTCATAATTACATCCTTGGCCATTTTACTGGTAAAGCGTTCATCCAGGGTTTGGATAATCATATCGGGGAATGTTTTTTTAAAATGTTTTACAAAGCGAACGACTAATTCCGTAGCATCCGTTGCTTCGTTGCGCAGGTTTTTTGGTAAGCCAATCACAACGCGCTCTATGATTTCTTTTTCAAAATAATCTTTGAGCCACTGGATTAAATCTTTAGAGTGTACAGTCGTTAAACCCTTAGAAATAATCTGTAGATTATCGGTCACGGCTATTCCGCAACGTTTGCTACCGTAGTCTATAGCTAGGATTCTTGACATACGGCAAAGGTAGCGCTAAACATCTCATGTTCATTGCAGTCTAGTATCATAAACTGAAGATGATTAATTTGATGACATAGGTCATTTTTTTGAACTTCCGTTAGAGCGAATTTTGTATAAAATATTTAGTATGAATATTCCGCAAGTATTAATTCTTTTTCGTTTTTTATTGGCACCTGTCATTTTAATTCTAGCCTATTTTTTTAATGAAGTTTCTAAGCCATTCATTATTGTTTTTATGTATTTAGGATTGCTCTCGGATATTCTGGATGGTATTATTGCTCGAAAGCAAAATATTTCATCGGCTACACTCAGAAGGTTGGACAGTCAAGTGGATATGATTTTTTGGTTGTCAATCGGTGTGGCAACATGGATTTTATATCCCCAATTAATTTCGGAGAATGCCACTTCTATCACCACGATTTTAGTAATGGAGGTCGCCTGTTATTTGATTAGCATTGTTCGATTCAAACGTGAAACTTGCACGCATGCTTTTCTATCCAAGCTTTGGGGAATTTCATTGCTCATCGCATTTACTTCACTGATTGGTTTTAATCATGCAGGTTGGCCATTTTATACTGTCATCGTTTTAGGTTTAGTGTCACATATAGATCGAATATTAATTACACTGATATTGCCAAAATGGACGCATGATGTACCGAGTGCGTATCACGCTTATTTAATCCGTAAGGGTATCTCGTTTAAAAGAAATCCTTTGTTGAATGGATAGTTTATTTAGAGTGTTAGGCTTAGGGAAATTTTATATTTTGTGTTTATTTCTTTTTAGTTGTTTTATAGCTAATGCACAAACTGGAGTTGTTAAACGAAATACTATTTATGCTGAAGGTCTTGGGAATTCGGTCGTTTTTTCTTCTATTAACTATGACAGAGTGTTTAATCAGTGGAATAAATTTTACTTAAGCAACAGCACGGGAATAGGATATGACATTATCCAAATTGTGGAACACAATCGATCATTTAATATTTCAAATATGATAAATGGAACCCTACGATTAGGAAAAAATAGTGGCTTGGAATTCGGTGCAGGACTAAGTTACAATCTCTTAGCCGGGTTAAGTTCGTATATATATAATGATAGTTTATCGTTGCGGCCTTACCGTTATACTCGATTATTATTACCGATGAGTTTTCAATACAAATATCAAAGGCCGAACGGCGGATTTTTTTTAAAGGTCGGCCTAACTCCAAAAGGCATATTGAAAGATACTCAGGAGCCTTGTACTGAAAATGCTTTTTTGGGGTGTTGGAAAAATTTCGATCTATTTCTTCATAGCTTAGGTCTATCAGTAGGGTTTTCTTTTTAGAAACAATATCCTATTTTTGAAAGGCATGCTCACCGCTTTTTTAGACAAACTAGAAACAATTCATCCGCTTACACCTGATTTGCGTCAGGAGCTGGAGGAACATACTCGTATTCAAGAGGTGAGTCGAGGAGATATTCTTTTAAAAGAAGGTCAGCCGTCTAAAAACGTTACACTTGTTCTGCGCGGTATGATTCGGTCTTATTATTTAAAAGATGGAGAAGATATTAGTTCACGATTTACTACTGAAGGCGAAATTGTTTTGTCGGTCAATAGTTTTTATAGCCGTCGGCCTGGCTACGAGTTTTTAGAATTGTATGAAGATGGAGTCATTGCTCAATTGAGCTTTGAGAAACAAGAGGAATTACTGAAAAACTATTTAGAGTATAACTATATCGTGCGTTTGTTTACACAAAAATATTATGCGGCTAGTGAGGAGCATTTATTTCAATTACGTAAACAAAGTGCAGAGAATAAATGGGCCTATTTTATAGAACAATACCCACAACTAGTTCAACGCGTTAAGATAAAAGATATTGCGAGTTTTCTGGGCATACGGCAAGAGACTTTAAGTCGGATTCGGAGTGGGAAGTAGAAATAAAAAAACCTTCCCAATATTAGTCTGATGACAGGATAAAAGGGAAGGCGCCTAGATTAAGATTAATTCTTTTTTATCGCTTTATAAATTTTTTCAATTCTTTTCTGCTGTTACTTTCTACTTGTATAAAGTACAATCCGCTAGCGAGACTAGATATATCAAGCTCCTCTCTTTTCGAATTATTAATTTCAAACGTATTCAACACTTTACCCGAAACATCTAACACAGATGCTAATGCGTTTGTGTTTTTCTCAAAAGAGATAAAGAGATGTTCTTTTGCCGGATTGGGAGTAAGCGAAAACTGAAACGATAATTTGTCTTCGTTTATAATTGATGTGCTTACTTGTTTATGCAGTGTGAGAAAAGTTTGATTCGTAATAATCGGAGGGTTGTAATCGAAATAAATACCAGCTCTATTTCTAATCACGTTACCATAATTGTTGTTTCCTTTCTGATGAATTTGGAAAACAAACTGACCATGACTTGCAGGTTCGTTAGAAGCACTATCCGCCAACATAATATTATTATAGGTCACTTTTAAAATAGAGTTATCTATAATTTCTAAAACGTAATCATGACTAGAGTAAATAGTTTTGAATTTAAAAATTTCTAATTTTTCGGTAAGGGTATCTATCAAAACCACTTTATGTGCTGGCGCGTTTCCTACATTCTGAAAATTAATAGTATACGTAAGTATTGAATCTTCTTTAGCAATATGATGATTGGGACCTTCACCCGCCGGAGTAACTAGCTTATTGTTCGGATCATAAGCACCCAGTACCACTGTAGATTGCACAAAGGTATCATTCATAGGGTTAGCATCAACCGATGAGCTTAAGGTGGTAATAGCAGTATTCTCAATAGGCGTATTGAGCATGGTATTTACAGGAGTTAACACATTAATATTTATTGGGTTACTATTAATGTAATTGAAGGTATAGACGTTGCCCGAAATATTCGTTGGGGTCCTTGAAGAATTCACGAAAGTTAAATCATTATCTAAGGTGAAACTGATTTGACCTGTAAAGGGGGTAAATTGATTAGACCGGAAAGGAACAATACGAATAGTCGTATTAAAACCAGGCGTAAAGTTGGTAGCACTTGTAACAACAGGTTTCGCATCCTGCGCACTATTAAACAATGTATCAGCAAAGTTTCTGGTATAGTTGGTATTAAAAGGCAAGAATGTAAGTGGAAAGTAATTACCGCAACTATTGGCCGCAAAAAAATTATCCGGATTCTGAAATAATATGTTAGCGCCAAATGGGATATTATTTATAAAGTAATTTCCACTGGTATTAGTATAAGTTACTCCACCGCCAGGAGCCAAAATTATTTGTTGATTTGCCAGATTAATTTCACTTATATCTTGAGTGCAATTTGTATTGGCATCGTGAAACACTTTACCATTTAGTGATCCACAATTTGCTGTAGAATTTAGGTTGTAAGAAACTTTGGCACAACCAATACCGTCGCTTATGTAATGAGCGTAGTTTCCATTTCCTAGACCCGTAAACAATGAGCTTGTATTTGAACATCCCGGATTTGTACAGTAGGTCAAACTCGGATTTGGAGGAGAAACTATGATGTCGATTTGTCCATCATTCACTCCACAGCTTGGATCTGTTAGATTGGCATTAATAGCATAACCTGGTAAAGCAGTTGGCGCCGCAAAATTAAATGAAGAGTTCGTAGTGCAACCATTTGCATCTCTTACCTGAGTATAAAATGAGCCTCCACATATTGGAATGGTAAAGGTATTGGAACTTTGCCATGCGCCGAAGTTAGCACGATATTGTAAAGGAGGTGTCATTCCTGCCGGAGCAGTAAGCGTTAATATACCACCATTATTTACACCCGTTAATGATCCAGGATAAAAGTTATTTAATGATACTGATCCATTTTTTATATTGATACAACCTAAAGCATCCGTTCCTTGAATTGTATAATTGCCAGATGTAAGTCCGGTAAATATTCCGGTAGTATTGGTAACATTACCAGGCATTAATGTATAGGTTATCGGTAAATTAGCACCCGCCATAGGTGTTATCTGAAGAGAGCCCAATGAGTTACACGTTTGGAGTGTGGAACTAGGAAAATTTAGAAAAGGCTGATTGCTATTTAGGAATTGACTTCTTGAGCCAGTACAGCCGTTGGCGTCTGTTACAGTAACGGTGTAATTACCTGCTACTAATGAAGTAAAACAGTTGCTTGCTTGTCCTGGTCCGTTATTAATAGAATAGGTGTAAGGAGGTGTTCCAAAAAAAACATTGGCACAAATTTGACCATTGGCAGTTGCACAAGTGGGATTTGTAAAAGTTAAATTCACCGAAGGTGAAGCACCTACTAAAGTAGCAGTAGTAGTTCCTGTGCAGTTATTCGCATCTTTAACGGTTATCGTGTACACTCCGCCTGATAAATTAGTAAAGCAATTGCTCGTTTGATACGGTCCGCTATTTAAACTGTATTCTAATGGAGCTGTTGCGCTTTGTGCGCTTATTCCACATATTGACCCATCGGATGCATTGCAATGAGAGGGATGGGTAGTATTATAAGCAATATTAGTGGGATTAGAATTAGTTATTGAAGTACCAGTTGAGTCGTACAAAACACATCCATTCGCATCGGTTATTTCTACAGAATAGTACCCAAAGTTTAAGTTTGAGAAGCAGCCAGTTGTATTACTCAAATTTGTACCAATTAGTTGATAAGAGTAAGGAGGAAATCCGCCCGCTGCTGTTGCACAAAATGCACCATTTCCATTTGTCAAAACGCAACTGCTATTGTTGGTTGGATAAGAAACTGTTATAGGTGAATAAGGTGGTGGATTGTGAGTATAAACTGTGGAGGCAGTACATCCATTAGCATCTACTACAGTAATAGAATAGGTCACATTAGCATTAAGCCTTGCATTGGTGCCAATATTAATTACATTAGGCACAATATTCAAAGAATAATTACCACTACCACCCGTGGCTTGAACCGTAGTGTTTAAATTGTTATTAAAACAATAGGTATGATTAATACTATTAATAACAACAGGTGTGGGATTATTTAAAGTAACCGCAACCGAACTTGTGCAAAGCAAACTGTCCGTAGCAGAAATCGTATACGAGCCGGGTCCGAGATTTATAAAACTGCCTGTATTGTTCGTTATATTTCCAGGTGTGAGCGTATAGGCCACTGTGCCAAAGGCGCCCGTTGTTGTTACGGCGATACCACCATTATTGCCGCCACCGCAGCTTGGGTCAAAGCTATATAAAACAGCGGTATTACATTGAGCATTTGAACTAAAGAAACTAAAACAGATTAGAATACTAAGGGTAATTATTTTTTTCATATTCGGGGTTTATTATAAAGACGTAAATGAACAAACTTTCGTTGGTA
>CAYMFF010000012.1:0-5474 GCA_964389575.1 uncultured Chitinophagaceae bacterium | reverse complement strand
AGCACCAACCCAATACAAATTGTCAAATAAACCCTGATAACCAGCTACAATAATTAGGACAGCAGTTATTAAATGCAAAATTCTAGAAGCCAACAATGCATTTTTTTTACCCAGTAAAACAGGAATAGAGTACAAACCATTTTCTCTGTCAAACTCTTCATCTTGCAATGCATACATAATATCAAAACCACTAACCCAAGTAAAAACCATAGCCGAAAAGAAAAGCGGAATCATATCAAAAGTTCCGGTCACGGCCAAGTAAGCGCCGATGGGCGCTAACGACAAACCCAAGCCCAATACCAAGTGGCAGAGAGGCGTGAACCGTTTTGTATAACTATAGAACAATATCACAAAAAGAGCAACAGGTGACAAATAGAAACAAATAGGATTGATAAAAAATGTTGTGCCAATAAACAGCAAACAATTGATAATGACAAACCACAAAGCATGTTGACTACTAATGATTCCTGCAGGAACTTCACGCAAAGCGGTCCGTTCATTTTTAGCGTCAATGTCTCTATCCAAATATCGATTGAAACCCATGGCCGCATTTCTTGCGAATACCATACAGAGAATAACTTTTAGAAACAAAGCGCCTACAATCAGCAGCCATTCTTTTACACTAAATCCTCGACCCAGTAAAGAATCAAGCAACCATCCATTATTAGCGCCCAGCATAAATCCGATAATAGCAAATGGCAAAGCAAAAACAGTATGTGAAAATTTCACAAGTGATAAGTAGTGTCCAATTTGTTTGGTGAGTGACATACGTATTACAAAAGTAGGTTAGGTAGAACTAGAAATGGCAGCGGAGTTTGAGTTTTGAGAGATAACCCAACCCTTAGCCCTCCCTCCGGGAAGGGAAGACATGGAGCCCAAGATTTGAGAGTTTCGAGATAGAGGCGGGTTACACTCCAAAACATTTCCCCATTCGTCAAATTCATAATTCAAAACTTATAATTCAAAACTCAGAACTCTTATATTTGAACCTCTACATAATGGCAGGTCAATACATAGTTTCAGCACGGAAGTACCGCCCACAAACCTTTGATACGGTGGTGGGTCAGGAGCATATAACTACGACCTTAAAAAATGCCATAAAGAGTGATCATGTAGCGCATTCCTATCTTTTTTGTGGTCCACGTGGAATTGGTAAAACGAGTTGTGCTCGTATTTTGGCAAAAGCGCTTAATTGCACCAATCGCACATCAGATATGGAAGCCTGCGGTGAATGTTCTAGCTGTACTTCTTTTAATGAGAATACTTCCTTTGCAATTTATGAATTGGATGCGGCCAGTAACAATAGTGTAGACGATGTTCGGGAACTAACAGAGCAAGTCCGTTTTGCTCCTCAGGGAGGAAAATACAAAGTGTATATCATAGATGAGGTGCATATGTTATCGGGTGCGGCATTTAATGCATTTCTAAAAACATTAGAGGAGCCACCGCATTACGCCATATTTATTTTAGCAACTACTGAGAAGCATAAAATTTTGCCGACGATACTTTCTCGTTGTCAGATTTTTGATTTTAAACGAATTAGTTCTGAGAAAATCATCCATCATTTGTCAGGCATTTGCGAAGAAGAAAAAATTAAGTTTGAAACGGATGCCCTCCAGCTGATTGCTCAAAAAAGTGAGGGCTGTATGCGTGATGCGTTATCCATAATGGATAAGGTAGCTAGTTTTAGTAATCAGGATATTAATTATGTTTCCACCTTGGAGCATTTGAATATGCTAGATTATGATTTCTATTTTAAACTAGTAGATGCTATTACGATGCAAGATGTTTCGCAATCGATGTTGCTTTGTGAAGAAGTGCTTCAGAAAGGTTTTGAGCCACAAACGATATTAGGTGGCTTGGCTGAGCATTACAGAAATTTACTTGTATGTGGTGATGAAGCTATGGCCAGACTGTTGGATGTAACGCCAGCGATTAAAAAGAAATTTTATACACAAGCCAATGTGGTTTCGCATTCATTTATTGTCAATGGACTGACCATTTGTGCGCATGCCGAAGAGCAATTACGCGTAGCGCGTAACAAAAGATTGCAATTAGAATTAGCCATTATTAAGCTTAATCATTTGCAAGATGCTGTTCAGGTTTTGCAAGAAGGAAATGATATCGTAAAAAAAAAACTAGTTAGTCAAGAAAGACGATTGGTTCACACATTTGTTGCCCCCAAAGAAGTAAATAAAGCTAGTGAAGCACCTACTTTAGAAGTAGAGGAAACAGTGCAACCACCGTACAGCGAGCCCACGAAGAGTGTTGCTCAAGAAGTTAATGAGCAAGAAGCTTCATCACCAAAAAGAAAAGAGACTCCTGCCAAAACCGAACCCAAAAAGCAACTAGCCGGCGGATTGTCTGGGCTGCGAAATGCGAAACAGAAAATTCGTCAGAAAATCAAGGAAGAAGCGCAAACGAAAGAACGAATTCAAATCACATTTGAAAATTTAAAAGAACCATTACAAGAAATCTATGATGGTTTATGTGCTCAGAAAATGTTTTATAAAAGTTCTATCGATCGAAGTTTTCATGAATTTGAAAATAACAAACTAACGGTGCATACTCCAATGTTATCCTTGGCATTATTCGAAGAACATAAAATGAATATGAAGGCGACACTCGCCTCGCATTTTAATAATGAAGACTTTGAGCTTTACTTGAAAGAAATTCCAGAAGAAAATACGGGAGAAAAATTGCAAAGCCGTAGAGAAATATTTGATGAGTTGGCAGAAAAGAACAAACACTTACTTACCTTGCGTGACCAATACGGATTTGATATTATTCCATAAGACATGTTACTAGATAAGCACAAGAAGAATTTTAAGAAAAATAAAAAGTCGTACAAGAAATTCCTCAAAAAATTTGATGACACTTATGTGCCAGAAATTGCAACCTATTCTGCCAAAGCCGAAAAAGTTGCCTGGGAAAAAATAGATTGTTTGGACTGTGGTAACTGCTGTAAAAAAATGACGCCCACTTTTAAAGAGTCAGATATCAAAAGAATATCAAAGCATTTGGGTATGACCGAAGCTGCCTTTAAGAAAAAATGGATCAAGCGAGAAGAGTCAGAACCAGACGGTACGCCTGGCGATTTAGTAAATGTTACACAGCCTTGTCAGTTCTTAAATCTTGAAGATAATAAATGCAGTATTTATGAAGTGCGCCCTGCAGATTGTGCAGAGTTTCCTCATTTTCAAGAGAAGACTTTTGACGAACAGAATGAAACGTATATGCAGAATTTAAAATTTTGCCCGGCGACTTATGAATTCGTAAAGCGAATAAAGAAGCAGGTCACGAAAAAGTATGAGTGGTAGTACTGATATAGGACGCGGAGTATTAGTTGTCATAGTCCTTTAGTTAATTTCATCATTGCTTATTTTTAGAAACTAGTGAGAATCTATTTTAGCATACTACTGCTTTGTATTTCAATACAAAGTTTATCTCAAACAAGTTTGATGAACAATCTGTCAAAGAATTGGCTGAATGCCCGAGGTTATGAAATCAAATTTGATAAGAAAGGCAACGTCAATGAGGATAAAGAAGAAATCGTAAATTATTGGCTGTCCAATGATACCATTACGTTTAATCATTACATTGGTGGTGGAATAATCGGTAAGTATGATGTTTACCGAGATTCAACTTACGGTTACGATACCCTTCATGCAAAAACATTTTTTTCAAACTTTAAAATTGAAAAGATTACCACTGATAGCTTGATCCTCCAGCCTTTAGATTCTGTCGCGGTAGATTATACTTGGCATTCTACTAGAATGTTTCAAGTGATACCTGAAGAAAGTAAATACATAAAACTAAGATTATTTGATGCCGGACTGGTTTATGAGACAATAAGGTATGATTCGGTTCACATGAAAATTTATATTAATGGTCATTTTGAAAAGTGGGAGAAAAACTTTACGATTTATCCTAGCTTAAATTGTAGGTATAAAAAGTCGATCACTAATTATAATGATGGTAAAAAAGAAGATATCTTAAGGACTTTTAATCTTTCAGAATTAGAAAAGGAGGAGTTTGATCATTTGCTAAATAGCAGTGGGATTAATTTTTTTTCTAAGAAAATTCGAAACAGGCATTTAACGCACGCTGTGTATTGTGACTTAAATGTTTATGTTGGTTCTAAAAGAATACAGATAAATCAACCAAGGTTGTTTTATCCGGAATCGATTGAAAAAGTAATCTATTTTTTTTATGAGTTAGAAAAGGAAGAGTAAAAATTTACAGAATATCAAGATGTCCTTTTAAATTAAATTATTATGAGGATGATTTTATCGCACTACAACTTATAAACCACATCCAAAGTTCCGTTTAAATTTTGACCATCGTCCGTAGAAAAACCAAATTCAACCTTGTAATTACCAGCATCAAATTGTATTAGCTGAGTGGTGGCAGAATCCAAACGAAGGGTGCCACTTAATTGTGCATTTCTAAAACCGGGATAAGTTTCCAAGTTCCAATGATCTATTAAATCTTGCTGTTTCATAAGATCGGTACCTGCAGGAATCGTAATGGTATTAAAAACTAAATCTCTATCAAGTTTTAAAAAGTAGGAGCCGGGGTTGATAGCGTTTAGCACCTCACAATACTGTGTGAAAGCATAAGCGGTGTTAAATCCAAAACTTTGCCAAGCGCAAGCTGGGTTACTTCCGTCATGAGATATTGTATAAGTGACCTCTAGAGAGTTTAAGCTAGTATCTATGCCGTCGTCAGTAACAGTATTTAATGAATCGGATACACCATTAAAAAAGTCGAAAGCCTGAAATCTAAAAGCACAAACTTTTTCCTCACACTTACAAGATTGAAAAAGCAGCGAACTCACAAAAAAGAGAGCGAATAAACTAAGACTGATAACTATTGATTTTTTAAGCATAGTAGAATAACGTTACACAGGTAAAATATGTTAGTGTATGGGCAGAAAATATTTACAGTAATAAAAAGCCATCCCCAATGCTGTTGAGGATGGCTCGAAAATTAGACTTTTAATAATTCTTATTCAGCTACTTCAACGATTTCGGCGTCTGGTGCATTTTTACCAACTGAAGCGATTCCGTTATCACGTCCACTAGCGTCAGCATACATTTGGCTACTGCCTATAATTTGACCATTACCTGCCTTAAGATTAAAAAACTGTTTTCCGTTAGCAGCTTCTTTCTTTTCAAAATTGTTTTCGTCCGCTCCGTTTTTACGTACCGACTCTATTCCATTCATACAAGCATCTTTAGAGTTATACCCCTGACTAGTCATAATCACTTGACCATTATCTGCTTTTAAATTAAACTGAAAGTCACCATTCGTTCTTGTGCTTACTTCAAATTTTCCCATAATAATTATTGTTTTTAGAGCTAGCAAGTTACAAAAACCGTAGGACGCTTTCAAGAAAAGGGATTAAATTTAGGTTTTATTATCATTTACCATGGAAGAGCTAAAGTGTCAGCAATGCGGAAAAAAATTAT
>CAYMFF010000011.1:7169-52490 GCA_964389575.1 uncultured Chitinophagaceae bacterium | reverse complement strand
ATCTATATGCAGCAATGGAAGATTATAAAATCGATATCATGATTGATAGCGGACCCAATGCACGGAGTATTCAAATAGAATTAAACCCGTTTACTTTGGTTGGGGCTACAACTCGCTCAGGTTTATTGACCGCGCCTTTGTTATCTCGTTTTGGAATTAAGTCTCGTTTGCATTACTATAATTCTGATATTCTCACCAAAATTGTTTGGCGTAGCGCAGAATTACTCGAAGTAAAAATCACTTCGGATGCTGCCAAAGAGGTTTCAAGACGCAGTAGAGGAACGCCCCGTATAGCGAATGGACTCCTTCGCCGTATGCGCGATTTTGCGCAGATTCTGGGCAATGGCACTATTGATATGGGCATCGCCGAGCATGGACTCAAGGCATTAAAAGTGGATGAAAATGGTTTAGATGAAATGGATAACAAAATCCTACAAACGTTAGTAGAAAAATTCAAGGGCGGACCAGTGGGCATTAGCAATATAGCCACTGCTGTTGGTGAAGAACGTGGCACGATTGAGGAAGTGTATGAGCCATTTTTGATTCAGGAGGGTTATGTCGTACGCACTCCAAGAGGACGAGAAGCTACCGAAAAAACGTTTAAACATTTAGGTGTTTCTCCGAGCCAAAAGAAAAACGGCAATACCCTATTCTAATAATAAGATACTATTCAACAATCGATGAAGCCTGGGCTTTCGTTGCTACTAAGACAGAATCTAACTTAAATAATCCACGCTCAAAATCTTTACCAATAGCCGCATCCATCGACATAAAAAAGCCCATAATGCGCGCTAAGGCACCATCATTTTTTCCAGTCATATTCCATGTCAGTTTACTTTTTGTCGAGTCAATCGCTTCTATCATAAATCGAGTTTTAGCCACTGCTTCATACGGTTTAGTAAAAACTAATTTATGAGAAACCAGTTCAAAAGGCAAAGCTTCCATAATTTCCATACTGCCTTCACCTGACTTATCTCCTTTCCAGCTTTGTTTGGTTCCTACTTTGCCATCTTGACCGAGGACTGTGTATTCAGCACCTGGATCTTGCTCGGCCCATGAAGACCATGCTTCCCACTTATTAAAATGAACAACTTGATCATAAACTGCAGCAGCGGATGCATTGATTTCTTTTGATCTTTCAACTTCGTAATCTTTTGGACCAATTAAAGAAATAATAAAAATGGCTAGTACAACAAGTACGATGAGTCCAATAAAAAATTTAAGTACTTTCATATGTTTCTAAATTTTTGAACTTACAAAATAGAAAAACAAGTTTGAAAATAAAAATTTGTAAATAAATTGTTAACTACTCGTAGCAACCCATAGTAGGCGTAGCCGATCGAGGCTGATCGCAAATATCATCAAGAAAGAAGGTGTTTACGCTAGCAGCACCTTTGGCTGGACTATTAGATTTTAACGAATAGTCCCACGATAATCTATCATTGAATAGAGGATCTTGATTAATAATAAGATTAGAATTATTAATAGCTCCCGGAATAGCATCTTTACGCCTAACCAAGGAGTTTAAAATAGTAACATTGTAAAGACCTGACCCTTTGTTTAAAAAAGATAATTCCGTTTCCTGAGAACCGTAAATAATCGAATTTTCTATGACTACATCCAAGTCTGCACTCACAAATTCTGTTTGAGAAATATCGCGATAATTAAATAGAGCCATAACGGGTTGATTCACATGCGTAATGCCACTTCCTCCATAGGTTGCAAAAGTGCAATAGTTAATTCGGTAGCGACCACCTTCTACTGCAGCAAAGTTTTGACGACCACAAGTGTGAACTAACGTATTGTACATATTCACTTTAGTATTAAAAGCCAAAATCCCATAACCCAATGAATTCTCTACTTTACACTTTCTCATTTCCAGCATATACTTGTTCGCTACAAAAGGAACCCATGGAGGCTCTACGTAGATAGAAGCATCACTTGCTCCACCATTTTTAATAACGGTATAATTCAAACTACTCATTCGTCCTGAACGAAGAAAATGAAGCCCGCGCCACTCACCAGGAAAATCCTGACCAAAATAACTTCGATCTAAACGATCACCTTGAAAAATGACACTATCCTCTTTGGTACCAAAACAATTTAGTGTACCACCTACAAATAATTTACTGTTAGCATGCATATAAATTCTGCATCCTTTTTGAATAGTTAGCGTATAACCCGAATCAATTAGCGCACTATTCAAAATCACATACGGCAAATCATTAGACCATGTTGTATTAAAACTAATCACACTATCTCGCAGAATATGAGCGTTCTGACCATAGGCTTGTAGTGGAACTTCATAATCTTTATCGTTAAACTGAATCAGAACTTTATCATCTATGACAAAGGGCGATGTTGTTGAATTCGGGTCCACCGTAACGGCTGCAAATACATAAACACTATCGTTGGCCGCTATTTCTACATCATTAATATTTCGGGTTGAAACACCATCTACATTCATTCTAAAAAAAGAAGCACTTCCGTTTTGTAAACGAATATTACTAATATTTACAGGTCTGTTATTTCGATTATAAATTTTAAACTCTTTGGTCACACTGCCAAAGGTTGTAAAGACTGTATCAAAATATAAGGTATCCACAGAAAAACCCAGAAAGCCACCTTGCGTGAGCAATCCGTCTTTCCTGCACGAGCTAAACTGTGAAAGAAAAAGTCCTCCAAGAAATAAACTAAAAAGTAGTGTGCGCAATCTCATTTATAAATACCCTTCGGCTATTGTAACAAATTTAAGCTCTTAATATGTCTTCTAAACGTTGTAATTCTATTTTTATTGTCATAAAACATAGTATTAAGAATCCACGGCTACTGCCAAAGAAAGTATTGTAATTTTATTTTTCCACTCTGAAGGCAATGCTAGTACCAAGCTTTCTAAAGTAGAACCTGTGGTGATGACATCGTCAATCAATAAAATGCGTTGATTTTCAATTTGGGTCCATTCAAAAGCATCTTTCATGTTTTCTAATCTCTCTGCTTTTGATTTGTGTGTTTGGGTATCCGTATCTTTTATTCGTTTTACCACATGTTGCATGACTGGAATATCCAATACCGTGCTTAAACCTTGCGCTAAATGATATGATTGATTGTAACCTCTTTCTGCTACTCGATGTTTATGTAAAGGCACGGGAATTATCACATCATGTTGCTTGAGTTGATTTAGATATTTATGCGCCATGAGTTCGCCCCAATATTCAGCTAAGAAATAATTGCCTTGATATTTAATCTCATGCAACATCTTTTGCACCTTACTGTCCGAATTGAAATACAAGCATGAAATGGCTTTTTCGAAATTAAATCGACCCTTCAATAAAAAATGCAGTGCATGTTCTTCCCGCTCATGAAAATTAATATAGGGTAAGGAATACAAACAAGCCGAACAAATATGCTTCTCGTTAGAGATTATATCCTGATTGCAAAGCAAACACAAATTGGGAAAAAGTAATTTACTTACATCTGAAAACCATTCTTTAATAATCATGATTAAAATAGGGCGTTATATAATTCATCTACTTTGCGCAATTGAATAATTTCAATACGCTCTGATTTCAGATAAGCACTTTTGTTATATTTAGAAATAAATATTTTTTCAAAACCCAGTTTCTCCGCTTCTTTTATTCGTTGTTCAATTCGATTGACGGCTCGTATTTCTCCGCTCAAACCAATTTCACCGACAAAGCAATACTCAGTTTTAACGGGCATGTCTTCATAACTTGATAATATGGCACTCATAACGGCTAAATCTATCGCGGGGTCTTCCACTTTTAATCCTCCAGCTATATTCAAAAACACATCCTTTACACCCAGTTGAAAACCACCTCGTTTTTCTAAGACCGCTAATAACAACTGCAGTCTGCGCAAATCAAATCCGCTCACAGTTCGTTGTGGGGTACCATAAACAGCCTGCGTCACCAAAGATTGCACTTCGATTAATAAGGGTCTTGCACCTTCCATAGTAGCCGCAATTGCTGTACCGCTTAATTGCTCGTCTTTTTGAGAAATCAAGATTTCAGAAGGATTTTCTATTTCGCGTAATCCAGTTTCGGCCATTTCATAAATACCCAATTCGCTAGCATTACCGAACCTATTTTTAATCGCTCGTAAAATTCTATAGGTATAATGACGATCGCCTTCAAATTGCAATACCGTATCTACCATATGTTCTAATACTTTGGGCCCGGCTATATTTCCGTCTTTATTAATGTGACCAATAATAAAAACCGGCGTTTGAGTGGCCTTTGCAAAACGTATAAATTCTGCCGTACTTTCTCGCACTTGCGAAACACTACCTGGCGCACTTTCTACAAAAGGTGAGCGCAAGGTTTGCACCGAATCGACTATCACAATTTGTGGTTTAACTTTTTTTATCTCATTAAAAATCTTCTGTGTGTCAGACTCCGCTAGAAGATACAAATTATCATTGATAGCTCCGATGCGCTCGGCTCGTAGTTTTATTTGTTCCAAACTTTCTTCGCCACTAATGTATAAAATACTTGTTTGGTTCAGTCGCAACGCCACTTGAAGAAATAGTGTACTTTTTCCAATACCCGGTTCTCCTGCGATTAAACTCACACTGCCTCTGACCAATCCATTACCCAACACTCTATTAAGCTCTTTGCCCGGCATTTGAATTCGTGATAGATTTTCATCTTGAATTTCAGATAGTTTTCTACTTTGTGTTCGTCCGTCTTTGTTCTCTACCCAAGTAGTTTCATTCTTTTTATCCTTTACAATGATTTCTTCTACCAAGGTGTTCCATTTTTTACAGGAACTGCATTGCCCAACCCATTTGGGTGATTCAACCCCGCACTCTTGACAGAAAAATGATGTTTTTTGCTTTGCCATTTAATTAAAACTAAATGTAACTTAAAATATGTGCTCTCATATGAAAAAAGGGACTAACGATTGCTCGATAATCCCTTTCTTACTAACCCATAAAATTCAAGACGAAGGTAAATCTCATTTATCTGATAACAAACTATTTTGAGTTAATCTCGCAGAGAAAAAACGTTAAGGACCGATTGATGTGCAAATATTTCAGCCAAATGTTCTTGATATGTTAAAATATTGCGCCATTCTGTCATTATTTCTTATTCTGATAGCTTGGGCTTAAATTTGATGTAATTAAAGAAAAGAAAGGCAATGGGAGTATATATGGGATATTACGTAATAGCGGGAGTCATGTTTTTAATCAGCATGTTGGTCAGTAATCGCTTAAAATCGAAGTTTAAGCAATACTCCAAAGTGGGATTATCCAACGGACTCAGCGGTAAGGAAATTGCAGAAAAAATGTTGCGTGATAATAATATCACAGATGTCGAAGTAATTAGTACGCCCGGTTTTTTATCTGATCATTATAATCCTGCGAAGAAAACAGTGAATCTAAGTCCTGACGTATATGAAGGTCGTTCGGTATCAGCAGCGGCGGTTGCTGCGCACGAGGTAGGACATGCAATTCAACATGCCTCAAGTTATGCATGGTTGCAAATGCGCTCTAAAATGGTTCCTGCGGTTCAGTTTGGCTCACGCTTTGGTCAGTGGGTAATTCTTGCGGGTATCGGAATGCTTGGTTTTGGCGGTGGTAATAACACCATACTACTCATTGGTATTGCCATGTTTGCGATAACCACAATTTTTTCGTTCATTACTTTGCCTGTAGAATTTGATGCGAGTAATCGTGCTAAGGCTTGGTTGAAAAATACCGGCACTGCTGGAAGCAATGAAATGGAAGGCGTAACCGATGCCTTAAACTGGGCCGCACGAACGTATGTTGTTGCCGCAATAGGAAGTTTAGCTACGCTACTCTATTACATTATGATTTTCATGAACAGGCGATAGAACGATTGAAAATGGACAATGGAAAATTGATAATTCGATTTGGATTCGTTGTTTTCCTACTTTTAGTTTCTACGTTAAGTAATGCACAGGTTCAATTAAAGAATCTTAGTTTACGGGACCCTTCAGTTAAAGAAATTTATAAGGGTTGGAACAATATCTTGCAAATCATTTCCCCAGATAGTTCTGCGAAATTCACACTTCAATCTTCACAATCCGTTGTTCAGCCACACCGTAGCAAAAAGAATGTATTTTCAGTCCAGAATCAGTCCAATGGAACAGATTTATTGAAAATTTTTGAAAATGGTGTCCTTGTAAAACAGGAATACTTTACAATTAAACGAATCCCTTCTTTAGAAACCTTCGTGTATAAACCTAATTCTAAAAAGCTTACGGTCAAACAACTTTTAATAAACCCAATGGTTCAATGTTGGCCCATGTCAAATAATTTAAAAATTAATATCCGAGTCATGAGCTTCAATATGGTTTTAGTAAGCAATCAATTCGAGAAACCATTAGTATTAAAAAACAATACCCGTAGATTCTCAGCAGAGAATATTGAATATATTAAAAAGCTTAAAAAAGGAGATCGAATATATTTTGAAGACATAAGGGCTACGAGTCCTGATAGTCTAACAAGAAAACTAATGGGGTTTGAAATACTAATTATTTAGCCTTCAAAGCGGCAATCGTTTCTTTGGGATTGTCCGATTTAAAAACGGTACTACCAGCAACTAGCACATCAGCACCCGCTTCTATTATTTCAGCAGCATTATCCAGGGTAACACCGCCATCTATTTCTATGAGAAAAGAAGCACCCATTTTTTCTCTTTTAGCCTTCAATTGCTTCACTTTATTCAGGGTATTTTGAATAAACTTCTGACCACCAAAACCAGGGTTGACACTCATCAGACAAACCAGATCGATATCTGCTAACACATCAAACATCTGATGGACGTTGGTGTGGGGATTAATCGCCACACCGGCCTTCATTCCCAAGCCTTTTATTTGTTGAATGTTACGATGCAAATGCGGACAAGCTTCAATATGAACACTGAGATATTCAGCACCTGCTTTTTGAAACCCTTCTGCATAATTGGCTGGCTCTTCTATCATTAAATGAACATCCAATGTTTTTTTAGCTTCTTTATTCATGGCGGCGACCACAGGCAAACCGTAACTAATGTTTGGAACAAATCGTCCATCCATAATATCTAAATGAAACCAATCTGCTTCAGATTGATTCACCATTTCAATTTCTGACGATAAATTCAGAAAATCGGATGCTAACATAGAAGGTGCAATTAAAGCCATACGAATGATTTTGTTCGAAAATATTACTCTCGATGCAATTCTATAAATAGAACTATAGTTTTTTCTTCACACGCTTCAAAGCAGTTGTGGGCAAGTCAAACTCTGGATCAAAAACGAGTGCTTGTTCATAGTCCGCATGGGCCTCAGAATACTTTTCTAATATTTCATTGCATAAGCCTCTATTGTAATACGCACGCGCATTGTCTTGGTCATAAGCAATCACTCGTTCAAATTCTCGTTTGGCTTTTTCGGTAGAGTCTTGCTGTAATAGCATCCAGCCTATATTATAATATGCTTCAGCATAGGTCTTATCGATTCGTACCGCATTTTTAAAAACTGCTTTGGCTTTTTCAAATTGATTTTGGGATTGATGAAACATGGCTTTGGCATAATGCGCTTCATAATTAAAAGAATCAACCCGAATGGCATTATCAAAATATTGTAAAGCGAGTGGATCTTTTTTCTTGGAATATAATAAGCCCAGTTGCATAAAACCATCGTAATACTGTGGCTCTGTTTGAACAGCGGTTTGAAAACTGGAAATTGCTTTATCCATTTTTCCTAAGCCTTTGTAGCACATCCCTTTTAGAAAATAAGCCTCGGCATTGTATACATTTCGTTTGAGCACCAGATTAATTTCAGCAAATGCCTTGTCATAGTTTTCAGTATATAAAAAAAAGTTCGCCATTTTCAAATGTGCAATTTCATCAGTAGGATCAATGGATACCGCTTTTTGAAACCATTTTAAACTACCGGAAATATCCTTTTTATCAAAAAGGAAATCACCAATTGCACTGAAGTAACCCGCTTTGGTACTGTCTTGTTTAACGGTGGCCAATAAATCAACAAAAGCAAGACTATCGCTACCCAAGCTACGATACAGATTAGCTCGCTGAAAAAGCAATTGAGCATTATTCGGCTCTGATTTAATTTTCTTATTCAGCGCACGAAGCTCCTTTGGCTCAGAAGAATTTTCGGTTGCTTGCTCCGTTGTTTTTTGTTCGCAAGAAAATAGAAAAAATAAAAAAAATAAATAAACCCAGTGCTTCATAGCCATCAAAAGTAAATGCTTTTTCCTAAACGATTATCTAATTAGCGTCACATCTCCTTGTTTCTGCTCTACATTTCCCGTGCTGCTACATTTAAATTTCACCACATAGAAATACGTACTAATCTCCGCGGGAAGACTTTTGTACATTCCATCCCAACTATCATCTAAAATATTGGTGCGCCATACTTTATTACCCCAACGATTAAATATCTCAAAACTCACTAATTCAATTTGACCGTAACCAATTATTCTGAACACATCATTTAGCCCATCTCCATTTGGAGTGAAAGCATTTGGCAAAGTAACTGTGCAACAAGGCTCATACTCTACAGTATATCGAGCCGTATCAGAACAATTTAAATCATCATAAACGATGGCAAAATAATTTCCGTAACGTACGGGATAAATACTATCCGTATTAATGCCAATGTTACTGCTCCAAACAAAACGGAATGGAGATGTCCCTCCCGTAATTATCGCACGCGCACCACCATCATCGCCTACTCCTTCGCAGGCTGCTGGGGTTGTAACGATGTCCAATTCGATTGGATTTCCTTCCACAAATGTCAGCGTGGTATCAGCTTCACAACCTCTAGCATCTACAACTTCTATGGTGTAAGTTCCGATACCTAAATTAGATGCTGAATCTACAGGACCTATATTATTGCCATTAAAAGTATAGTCAAAAGGCGTATACGGACTTAAAGTATTCCATTTCAAAAAACCATCAGCATCTCCTCTACAAAATGGACTGCGCATACTGTCGATTATTATTAAGGGTGAAATGGGCGTTTCTGGCACCACATATTTACCAGTAGATTTACAACCAATATTATCTGTAACTTCTACAATATAATTTCCTGCGGCCAAATTGGTATAAAAAGTATCTACACCCTGCGGAATTCCATTTAGCGTGAACGAATAAGGCTGCGAGCCATAAACTGCTCGAACTCGTATGGCACCATCATCAACGCCAATACAACTTGTTCTAGTCACGCCTAATAACTGAAGTTGTACAGATGTATCCGGCTCGGTAACTTGAAATATAGAATCTGTAATACAACCATTTGCATCCTGCGCAAAAAGCTGATAAAAGCCAGCGGCTAAACTATTAAAGTTCCCGCCTGCTTGATAATTGACCCCGCCTAAAGAATATTGATAAGGCGCCGTACCACCAGATGCCAAAACACCCAATGCTCCTGCACTATCACCTTTGCATAAATTAGGCACCATAAAATTCTGAGTAATGGAAAGTGCATTCGGAGGTTCCGAAATCGTAAGTGTTGTATCTTGTTGACAGCCCAAGGTGTCAGTTACAACGATATTGTATTGTCCGATTCCTAAATTGGTAAAAATGCCAGAATTACCATTTGCTATATTATTAATTGTATAATTATAAGGTGCAGTTCCTCCTGTAGTGAGCAACGAAATTGAACCATCGCTACCGCCAGAGCAACTAACATCTTGAACGACGATATTTGTAAATTGCATATAATTGTTAGCCACAAGATTAATTGTAGTGTCTAGCTGACAATTGTTTGCATCTCGAATCCGAACGATATAAGTTCCTTGAATTAAGTTGGTGAAAATATTATTAGTTGTAAAAAGCGAATTATTTATTGCAAAGAGATAAGGGGGAACACCACCTTGCACATTAATACTTATTTGGCCATCAGTAGCATTACTACAAAAAGGTTGTAGAATTAATATTGAGTCAGCCACAATTGCTGGCGGGGCGGCTACCAAAGCATTTTGATTTATGGTACAGCCAGCACTGTCGCGCACATAAGCAATATAATTTCCGCCACTTAAATTATTATATACAGAATTTGGACCATAACCAGAACCTCCTAATTGATAGGACAATGGCTGCACACCACCCCTCGCATAAATGCTTAATGAACCATCAGTTGAATATGAACAAGTAGCAGGAGTTGTTAATATAGAGTCTATTACTGTATTCGGTGCTTGCAAAATAGTTACCGTGCTATCTGCGTAGCAACCTTGATTATCTTCACTACGAACGGTATAGGTACCAGCTCCTAAGCCAGTAAAATTACCGTTGGGCTGAGTTGGATTCCCGATTATGCTATAAAGCATTGGAGGATTATTGGAAGTTGCCGTTACAGAAATAGTTCCATTGGTCTGGCCCGGGCAGATATATTTTGAAAAGCTAAAAGATGTAATTAAGACAGCAGCTGTTCCGTTTATCGTAAATGTAGAATCTTCAATACAACCATTTGCGTCTTGAACATAAATCGTTATGGATCCGTTTGATAAATTATTAAACAAACCTACACCTACATAATTAACACCATCAATTGAATACGTATAAGGAGCTACCCCTCCCACGCCAGCATAAGAAACAGTTCCACCACCGCCTAAACAACCCGGATTAATTATTGATAAATTCGTAAAGCCAACCGATGCAGGATTTACTAAGCTAATTACAGTATCATATTGACAATTATTTGCGTCTCGAATTGAAATTGTACTATTACCCGCACTTAACCCACCAAGGGAAGATGAACTAGTAAAGGGACCATTATTAGCAGCATAAGTATAAGGAGTGGTTCCGCCAGAACCATTCGCTACAACTGAGCCGTTTGTATTTCCATTACAAGTTGGATTATTTAATACTAAAGAAGAAAATGTGACCGGACTGGGTTCTGATAACGTAACTACTGTATCATCAAAACATCCACTATTATCAATGGATCGTAAATTATAACTTCCAGCAGGAAGTCCAGTAAATGAATTACCAGCTTGATATGCGCCCAAATTCAACGAATATTGAAACGGAGCTATGCCTCCTGAAACGGTGAAACTAATTCCTCCATCTGATCCTCCATGACAACTCGGTTGCGTATAAGTAACAGAGTTTATAGCATAATTACCATTGGCTAGAATTATTATGGTAGTATCCTCTTGACAATTATTAGAATCTCGAATTGATATGACATATGATCCCGCACTCAAATTATTAAACGAGTTATTCGCACCAAAAGGTCCATTATTAATTGCGTATGTATAAGGTGGAGTACCTCCGGATGCTGTTACTGAAATACTTCCGGTGCTTTGCTGCACATTACATGAAGAGTTAAACGTGACAATGCTATTAAAGTTTATTTGCGGCGGTTCTATTAATTGAATTGTAGTGTCATGCAAACAACCATTGGCATCTTGTAAACCAATTGTATAAGTACCCGCAGGTAAGTTATTCCAAACTGAAACATTACCGTAAGGACCGTTATTTATATTGTAGGTATACGGCGGCGTTCCTCCAGAACCTTGCAAACTAATACTTCCAATACCACCAAAACAAGGAGGATAAACAATCTGCACATTGGTAAAACTCATGGGTGGTGGTGCTGTAATCGTGACACTAGAAGTAACTGTGCAAGCAGCGGCATCACTTACCGTTACAACATAAACACCTCCTCCTAAATTATTAAAACTTCCTGAGCTATTGCTACCTCCAGGGGTAATTGAATATGTTATGGGACCATTACTCACCGTTCCATTTACTGTTATTGAACCCGTAGCAGGATTAAAGCAAGGTGAATTTGTGGAAGTCAGCGCGTTTATTTGAACGGTTCCTGAGCTAACAATTGTAACCGTACTACTAACCGTGCAACCACTAGCATCAGTTGCAATAATTGTATAGGTACCCGCTCCTAAATTAGTAAAATTTCCATTCGCTTGCGCCGGACCGCCATTAATAGAATATTGATATGCCGGATTACCACCATTGGCAGTTGCACTAATAGATCCTAGTGGCGTTCCAAAACATCCCACATCTGTACTATTAAATTGTGAGAAGGTCACCGTATTGGCTGCAACCAAATTGACGGAAGTAGAAATTGTACAACCGTTAGCGTCGGTTACCGATATAGTATACGAACCGGCTCCTAAATTTGAATATGTATTATTGGCTTGTGGTGTTCCACCGTTTAGCACAAAAGAATAAGCAGGCGTTCCGCCAGTAACATTTAATGTAATGCTTCCCCCATTAGGAAAGCTACAAGAAGGTTGCGTTCTTGGAACCGAAGAGAAACTCGGTATTTGAGAGGCAGTCAAAGTGATAATTGTATCATGAATACAATTATTCGCATCTTGTAAATGAACAGTATAGGTTCCGGGACCCAAATTAGAAAAGGTGGAATTGGCAGAGTACGGTCCAGTTCCAATTGCATAAGTCAGTGGAGGAGCTCCTCCACCACCTTGAACAGAAATACTACCAAGCGTTGTACAAGTAGGTTGGATTACAGTTGCGCTAGCATAAAACTGGTTACTTGGTGAAATCAAATTTGCAATTGAGGTGTCCGTACATCCATTAGCATCTATAGCCACCATAGTATAAGTTCCAGAACCAAGGTTTGAAAATATATTAGAAGCCACAGCAGTTCCTCCGTTTATAGAATATTGAATAGGTCCTACTCCACCCATTGTGTTCACAGTCACACTACCCGAATTAGATGTACAAGTAGGTTGTACTAAATTTAAAGATGAAATAACTACTCCATTTTGTTGCTGAACCTGCAAGACTGTATCTGTGAAACAACCATTGGCATCCGTGACGCGCAATGTATAGGTCCCTGCTGAAAGGCTACTAAAATTTGCCGAATTCTGATTGGGACCATTATTTAAAGAATATTGTAATGGTGGTGTTCCTCCAAAACCAGTAGCGTTTATACTTCCATTACTTTGTCCACAAGTTGCGGGAGAGACATTCAGTGAATTAAATGATAATTGTCCGGGTGCAGAAATAAAAATAATAGAGTCTTCGATACAGCCATTTGCATCACGCACTCGCACAAAATAATTTCCAGGCGCCAAACCTGTTATCGTATTACCATTTTGATACGGTTGCGAATTCACTGTATATTGAAGTGGCGGATTTCCTCCAGCAGCTGTCACAATTACCGAGCCAGTGTTTTGTCCAAAACAGAGAGGATTCGTTACTTGTAAATTTGTAATATTAATTGGATTGGCTGGCGCCAATGTAATCGTCGTATCGTCCGTACAACCATTCGCATCTTGCACTCGAATCGTATAAGAACCTGTGGCCAAACCACTAAACACGTTATTAGTAGTATAGCCACCGTTGTTCAATCTAAATTGATAAGGAGGTGTCCCAAACTGACCACTAGCTGTAATAATTCCATTTGAAGCATTCGCACAGCCAGATTGCGCTGAAACATTCACTTGAACCGGTGGTTGAACCACAAAATTGACCGCCGTATTTTGAGGCATCGGATTATTACAATTATCAATTAGAGTATTGCCATCAGTTCCATTTACCACATTTAAAGTATAATTTCCTGGTGGTAAGGGGTTTGAAAAATTAACTCGAATTAAGTTGGTAAAACTGCTCCCATTAGTACAGGCTTGACTAAATGCACTAGAAATTGTGGTACTTGCTGGGCTCAAAGAAAAATCGCTTCCATTAGTAGCCAATGTATTACATCTAATATTTTCGGTAAGCAAGAGTGTAATAAAACTTGGTGAATTACAGGTTGCTTCTAAGGTATCCGCTTTTATCAAAGGATCAACATTATCATTTACCGAGGCTGTTCCTCCAAAATTGAGATTATACCCTGAAGTTGAAGAAGAAGCATTGTTTATTAAAATCAAAAAGGTTTGGCCAACAGTGGCATTAATTGAACTACTGTAAGATGGCCCGGAAGCACCTAATGATGTAGCGTTGGAAGTCGTATTAAGTCCTGTATTTCCTCCAGGAGCTGAATTGGCTAAAGATGCGTAGTTACAGCGTATGGGCGGTTGCCCAGCCGTGAGATCAGCACATGATTTATCGGTTAAATCCCAAACCGCAAAATCATAATCATCGGTAGCTGCATTGGGTATTATATCAAAAGTAAAAGAGCCCGGAGTAGTAATATTTACTATATACCACACTGAATTATTCTCACCAGTGGTTAAACAACCTTGGTTAGCCGGTGACAAATCGTTTATTGAGCCAGTTCCAGTAAATGATGTAGATTGGGAGTATGAACTTTGACAAACCGGAATAGCCCCATAGCAATCCTGTGCAGATTGTGCCATGGTTTCGCCCCAATTCAGAAGCAAAAAAAACAGGAATAATAAACAACTATAACTATATCGCAATAGGTAATTTTTTGGTTGGTTAAGCTCTTTACAAATATAAATTTAATAAATCACTGTTTCCGTTTAAGATAAACGTTTCACGAAGTACATTTGTTAGCCATTTAACAATATAAGTTCAATTACTATGCCATATTTATTTACATCCGAATCCGTATCGGAGGGACACCCAGATAAAGTATCTGACCAAATATCAGATGCGATCATTGATAATTTTCTTGCATATGACAAAGACTCTAAAGTTGCCGTTGAAACCTTGGTAACTACTGGACAGGTTGTATTAGCTGGAGAAGTTAAATCGAAAGCCTATTTGGACGTTCAGAATATAACTCGAGAAGTAATCAATCGAATTGGTTATACCAAGAGTGAATATATGTTTGAAGGAAACTCTTGTGGTGTATTATCTGCTATTCATGAGCAAAGCGCTGATATTAATCAGGGTGTGGATAGAGTTAGTAAGAAAAAAGATTTTGAAACCTTAGCCAATGCACAAGGTGCGGGAGACCAAGGAATGATGTTTGGTTATGCTACGAAAGAAACCAAAAACTATATGCCATTAGCATTAGATCTTTCTCACAAAATTTTGGAAGAACTTGCCCGCGTCAGAAAAGAAGGTAAAAAAATGACCTATCTACGTCCGGATTCTAAAAGTCAGGTGACGATTGAATATACTGATGATAATACTCCGATTCGTATTGATACCATAGTAGTATCTACACAACATGATGATTTTGCTGCAGATAAAAAAATGCTCGCCAAAATCAAAAAAGATATTATTGAAATTATTATCCCTGCCGTAAAAAAACAATTAAGTGCCAAGCTTCAAAAACTATTTACGAATAAAATCACCTTCCATATTAACCCTACAGGTAAGTTTGTAATTGGTGGGCCACACGGCGATACAGGACTAACTGGACGTAAAATTATCGTAGATACTTATGGTGGGAAAGGTGCTCACGGTGGTGGTGCTTTTAGCGGAAAAGATCCTAGTAAAGTAGACAGAAGTGCAGCCTATGCTACAAGACATATTGCCAAAAATATGGTTGCCGCAGGATTGTGTGATGAAGTCTTGGTACAGGTATCATATGCAATAGGTGTAGCAAAACCTTGTGGTGTATTTATTGATACTTACGGCACGGCTAAAGTTGGAATGACCGATGGTAAAATCGCTCGTGAAATCGAAAAAATATTTGACATGCGTCCTTATGCTATTGAAAAGCGATTAAAACTACGTTCGCCTATGTATAGCGAAACGGCTGCTTATGGCCATATGGGTCGTACTCCAAAAAAAGTGACTAAAGTATTCAACAAAGGAAAAGACAACGAAAAGAAAGTAGCTGTTGAATTATTTACTTGGGAGAAACTAGATTTCGTGTCCAAGATTAAGAAAGCATTTGGATTGAAATAACTTTCTAAAATCAATATTGAAAGGGAAGCTAAACAGCTTCCCTTTTTAATTTGTATTCGATACTAAGTATTCTTGTTAATCAGATTCCCAAATAAGTACTAGTTATTAATTTAAAGAAAAAGCTTAGTTTCAAGACTACTAATTTCTAAACACCTAAAATTACTTGAGGAAACAGACCAAGTGCAATTACCAAAACAGCATTAAGCACCAGTAGGATTTGTTCTGTCGGATTCGTTTCAATCAGTTGGTCCGAATCAGATGTTGCAAAGTACATTGCACGAATGACTCGGAAATAATAATAAACACTCACGGCAGCCATTAAAACGGCAAATACTATAATTCCAATCCAAAGTCCGTGTTCCATGGCGGCGGTAAGCACAAAGTATTTGGCAAAAAAACCAGAGGTAACCGGTACGCCTGCTAAAGACAGCAAACAAATAGTGGCAGTAATCGCATAAATAGGATGCAGTTTTCCTAAACCATTAAATCCTTCGTAGGTATAATCTTTTAATTTTATCAATACAGCAAATACACCGATACTTGCCAACGTATACGAAACTGCATAATAAACCAACGCACTCTCTGCAGTATCATTTAATGCAAAAACAGCAAATAGCATGAAACCGGCTTGCGCTATACTTGAATAAGCTAGCATTCTTTTTACGCTTTGCTGATAAACAGCTGTGATGTTACCAATAAAAAGAGTCACACAAATAATAATAGCAATTGAAAGCTTCCATGAATAATGAATACTACCAAAAGCACCATGAAATAAATTTACAAAAGCAATAAAGACAGCTACCTTAACAATTGTGGCCATAAAAGGCGTGATGGCTGTTGGTGTACCATCATACACATCAGCTGTCCACCAATGCATAGGTGCGGCTGATACTTTAAATCCAAAAGAAATAATCAAAAGCAATACGCCAATCATTGGCAAGGCCGTCACCTCACTTTGGAATGCCATTGCAATTTTCTCTATTTCGAAAGAACCTACGGAGCCATAAATTAAGGTAATACCCATAAGCAAGATACCCGTGCTAAAAGCACCCATTAAAAAATACTTTAAACTCGCCTCATTGCTTTTAATATTTTCTTTATCACTACCCGCTAAAATGTATTGAGGAATAGATAGGATTTCGATACCTAAAAATAAAATAAGCAAATGATTAAAACTGCTAAGCATGAATACGCCTACCATAATAAAGAGAAGCAAAGCAAAGTATTCAGCATCGTTCTTACCTACCCTCGAAATTGACTTATTAAATATCACAATGTATACAACCGCACATGAAGCTATCAATAAATTAAACCAGGCTGATCGACTTTCGACGGAGAGCATATCATTAAAATACAATTTAGTACCACTCTCATAAATTGAAGTGAAATCAAAAATAGTAGCCCCTAATAAAATAAAGAAACAAAGCACACCAATCATTCTTACGACGGATGATTTCTTAAAAAACAAACCTACAAACATCATAGAAACGCCTAGTATCGCAGCAGCTATTATGCATATCATTCCTTCCATATTAATGCATCGTGTTTATAAGGTTAAAAATAAGATTCGGGTAGAAACCAATAATCAGAATAATAGTTACCACAATGGCCATGACTATTGTTTGGCTCCAATCAAGATCTTTAAAAAGACTATTTTTCTTATCATCAGCTGGACCAAATGCCACTTGCTGAATCATACGCAAAGTATATACTGCACTTAGAATAATGCCCAAACCAGCAAATACAGTTAATCCTACTGCATAGGTAGAACCACTAGTGAATAATGCCGTGAACATTATAAATTCTGCCGGGAAACTATTCGTAAGTGGTAAACCAATATTGGCAAATGATATAATAACCAATGCCGTTGTAAAGACAGGCGCCACTTTTGCTATGCCACCCATTTCGCGTAAATCTTGCGTTCCAAATCTTTTTTCAGCTATATAAACTAATAACCAAAGACCTAATATATTAATACCATGATTAAACATTTGAAGTGCTACGGCGCTTGCGCCGATATGCTCTTCTCCCAAAATAGGATAACTAAATAAGGCCGCACACATTAATCCAATATGAGCCACTGATGAATAGGCCACCAATCTTTTCACATTGGATTGCACTAATGCCATACAACTTGCATATACAATGCTAATGACACTTAAAATCATGATGGACTCTTTCCAATATTCAGCAGCCAATTGTAGTACTGGCAATAACCAAGTGATTATAGCAAATAATCCCATTTTCACCATAACGGCGCTCAAAATAATGGTGACCGGTGTGGAAGATTGCTGATACGTATCGGGTTGCCAAGTATGAAAAGGGAATATAGGCATCTTAATTGCAAATGCTATAAAGAACATGGCAAACAAAACAATTTGCGTCTGCAAAGGCAATCCATTACCTGTAGCCGTAAATATTTCCCATGAAAAATTTTGCGAAGCACCTTGCTGATGAATATAAATAATAGCCACTAGCATCAAAAGGCTTCCAATGAAGGTGTAAATAAAGAATTTAAAACTCGCTTTGATTCGATTCGCACCACCATACATTGAGCATAAAAAATAAACAGGTATTAATGCCAATTCCCAGAAAATATAAAATAAGAATGCATCATTGGCTAAAAAAACACCCAACAGACCAGCTTGGGAGAGCATCATCAAACCATAAAAACGACTAGGGTTTTCAATATTTTTCACATCTACAAAAACAATACTTAAAAGAAAAACCAAGCCAGTAAGTAAGCACATTAAAAATGATAATGCGTGAAACGACAAATTGAAATTCGCTCCTATGGTAGGAATCCATTCGGTTTGATATAATAAATAGCCATCGGCTGGCAAAGAGGTATAAGCAAGAAGTGAAAGTAAAATTGTGGCCATGCTGGTTATAACTCCCAAAAACCAACTTGAATTTCCTTTCAAAAAGAAACTAATCAACCCTCCTAAAATTGGAGATAGCAAAAGCAATATTAATACGGTACTATCCATTACTTACCAACTGTATAATGAACAATATTATCATTCCTAAAACCATTAAGAATAAATAAACCCCAACCGAACCATTTTGTAATAAACGCAGTTTATCACTTGCAAAATGGACTAATTTTCCAATGCCGTTTACACCACCGTCAATTCCTTTTCGCTCAATATTTTTCTCAGCAAAAGCATTCAATTTCATAAATGGTTTTTGAATAGCGTTTTCATAAGCTTCATCCCAATACCATTTATCTTCAAAAAATTTCTCGATGCCTTTATTCTCTTTTTTAGCGTCGTATTTTTTATACGTAGTCCATGCCAATAATATTCCAATAACGGCTACCGCAATGGCCACTGCCATCATTATATATTCTTCTGTGTGGCCCAAAGAATGTATTAAAGGATTCAAAGACATAGATTTTTCTACTACGGGAGACAAGAAATGATGCAACCAATGATTTCCATGCAATACTTCTGGAATACCTAAAAACCCGCCAACAGCTGATAAAATAGCCAATACGATTAAAGGCATTGTCATTAGTCCTGGGCTTTCGTGTACATGACTTTCTAATTTGTCACCACCTCTAAACTTCCCAAGGAAAGTGATAAAATAAAGACGGAACATATAATACGCAGTCAGCAAAGCCGCTATCATACCAAGTACCCAAAACACTTTACCATAGGGTCCATGTATAAATAAATTTAGCATGATTTCATCTTTAGAAAAGAAACCACTAAGTGGTGGAATACCAGCAATTGCTAAACAGCCTATTAAAAAAGTAATATGGGTTATCGGCATTTTCTTTTTCAAACCACCCATAAGTCGGATGTCTTGCTCATTGCTCATCGCATGAATAACCGAACCACTTCCAAGGAATAATAATGCCTTAAAAAAAGCATGGGTTAATACATGAAAAACAGCTGTAGTGTACGCCCCTACTCCTAATGCCATGAACATGAACCCAAGCTGACTAACTGTAGAATACGCCAATACTTTTTTAATATCATTTTGCCGAATGGCAATCGTGGCCGCAACTAATGCTGTTGTCAATCCGATAATCAATATAAAGGTTTGGACCGAAGGAGCGAAACTGAAAATAAAATGCGCTCGAGTAATCATATAGATACCCGCTGTTACCATAGTGGCAGCATGAATCAATGCACTAACGGGTGTCGGACCAGCCATTGCATCCGGCAACCAAGTAAATAGTGGTATTTGTGCACTTTTACCCATTGCGCCTACAAAAAAGCATAACGCGATTGCAGCCAAATAGCCAGGTTCAGCAATCACGCCTTTAAAAGAAATTGTTTCCAAGGTTTGAAAATCCAAGGTTCCCACTTTGGCAAAAATTAAAAACATACCAATCAAGAAACCTAAATCTCCAATACGGTTCATGACAAAAGCCTTACGAGCCGCAACAGAATATTCTTTTTTGTGATACCAAAAACCTATGAGGAGGTAAGAACAAAGTCCGACACCTTCCCAGCCGATGAACATGATAATAAAATTGCTTCCTAACACCAAAAGCAACATAGAGAATATGAATAAATTCAAGAAGGCAAAGTATTTTCCAAAACCTGCATCCCCTTTCATATATCCTATGGAATAAATATGAATCAAAAAGCCAATACCTGTGATAATCAACAGGAACAGACTAGACAACTGGTCTACACGAAATTCAAAAGCAATGTCGAATTTACCCACTTTGATAAAATCATATAAGTGAATGTCTATGGATTGGAACCCTTCTGCTCGTACTTCAAAAAAGATAAGAACACTGACAATAAAGCTAGCTAATACGGCGGCACTGGCAATCCAACCTGCCGCATTGCCCAATTGCTTGCGCCCTAAACCGGCTATTAAAAATCCGAGCAACGGGAATAAAGGAACCAAAGCAATATTCTGTATCATTTATAAGTTCTTAGTTTTTTAATCGATTAAGAATATTAATGTCTACAGACTGAACCTTACGATACATCAACACGATAATGGCCAACCCTATACTTACCTCTGCTGCAGCTACCACCATAATAAAAAATACAAAAATCTGAGCATCACTATCACCATAAAGCGTTGAGAAGGCTACGAGCAATAAATTAACAGCGTTCAGCATGAGCTCCACGCACATTAAGATGACAATCGCATTCCGACGCATTAAAACGCCCATGATTCCAATGGAAAATAAAGCTAATGACAGATATAGATAATACTGAATTGGCATTGCGTATAGTGTGCGCAAAAATAGGGCAGTAAGCTTTAAAAATGGTCAATTGATAATGGAAAATTAGTGATAAATGAAAAGCAAAAAACTAAAAATGAAAAATCACTAAACTCTTAAGCATTTTTCATTTTTCAACCTTCGATTCTCACTATCAATAGCCGTACCCCTTCATGATTTTCTCGAAGTTTTTGTTCTTGCCTGGATCATACTTTTCATCCAAGTCAATTCCGTTCAGACTCCCCAATCCTCTGTAGTAATAGG
Organism: uncultured Chitinophagaceae bacterium; assembly: GCA_964389575.1. Taxonomy (GTDB): domain Bacteria; phylum Bacteroidota; class Bacteroidia; order Chitinophagales; family Chitinophagaceae; genus JAGNRR01. The sequence goes on along the minus strand of CAYMFF010000011.1, from coordinate 31,277 downwards.
CCTTTACGGGTTTGTGATACTTTTTCAGGATAGAATAGACTGAGGTGCCCAAATTCCGATTAATGGCTTTTACAAGATAACGCCCCTGCGTTTTATTCAAGGAACGCAGTTTGTTCTCAAAATTCACTTTTATTTCATGTCTTCTACCTTTGATATATTGACGTTTTTGTCTTCTAGACATATTCGCGGTTTCAGTTTCTATATCATGGAACATTTTTACTGCTCGATCTACGTAGGGCAAAATGTGGCCAACATAGAATTTCATCTGATTATAACGGTACCCTTCTCCTTTTGCGTATTTATAATGATCTACAATCACCACTTGTTTTAGACGAATGCGAGAACTATCCTGATAAATAGGATAATTTTGTTGCCCCTTACTAGAAAGAAAGCAAGCAATTACTGCCAGAAATAGAAACATTCTTTTCACTTCGTAAAAGTAAGACCCGCCCATCGAGCCTGAAGTTTAAAATGGGTTAATTGAACTTGCTTACAATTTTAGTAAAAATTAATCCAGCTCAGCGATTAAATAGAAATAATATTCTATCCTCGAATCTCTGCGCCAATAGTATTCTCCAATGAAGCAATTACTTTTTTCATTTCAGCATCCACATCAGCATCTACAATCGTTTTAGTTGTATCCAAAAACTCCAAGCGCACCGCATACGATTTCTTGTCTTTTCCTAATTTTTCACTTTCAAAAACATCAAAAACATCTAATGAAACCATCTTATCCGAAACTACAGAATGAATCGCTTTTTCAACCGAAGCATATTGCACTCCTTTGTCCAGCACCAACGCCAAATCACGCGTAGTTCCAGGAAATTTAGGAATTGGCAAAAACTTAGGGTGAGCATTTTTAATATATTGTTGCATGGCTTTCCAATCCAAATCAACAAACCAAACTGGTTTATCTATTCCAAATTCTTTCCTCTTCTCCGACGATACTGATTCGATGCTACCCAATTTTTTCTTACCTAATTTAACACTTCCGTCCGCCTCAACAGCAGCATCGGAAACTAATGAGGTCACCAAACCTTTACAGAAATATATATCTATTGTCTCCACAGTAGCATTCCAATGATGGGGTGTTTGATTTCCGGAGAGATACAAACATAAGCGCTCATTTTCGATGTAATGTCCTTTGCGATTAGAATAAATTTTCCCAAATTCAAAAAACTTTAAATCTTCATTTTTACGATTATGATTATGAGCAATACTTTGCAAAGCAGTTTCTAACATAGAAGGTCGCATAACATCTAGCTCAGATGTCAAACTATTCATCATACGAACCATATTATCATTATCAGGAAAGTACTTGCTATTGGTTATAGAATTTGTAATGATTTCATAGAAACCTTTACCAACTAATTTGCCAGCAATTTCTTGCTTTGCATTCTTTTGAAAGGTGTTATTTGAAACAGCATATTTTATCTCACCGGTAAAGGGAATATTATCAATTCCATCAATCCGCATAATTTCTTCTACGATATCAGCTTCAAATTCTATACCCGGCTTGGCAAAAGGAATTACTAATTCTAGCGAATCTCCTTCATCTTTCTTTATATCAAAACAAAGTGCGCTTAAAATAGTTTTCACTTGTTTTTTGCTATAATCCTTTCCTGCCAATGCATTCATAGAACGATACGATACAGTAATGGTCTTTTTCTCTTTAGCATTTGGATAAACATCTTTTACCGTTGAAGCTATTTCTCCTCCTGCTATTTCGCAAATCAATTGCGCGGCCCTGTGCAAGGCATATCCCAAATTCGAAATATCAGCGCCTTTTTCATAACGAGAAGAAGCATCTGTTCTCAAGTTATGATGCACCGAAGTTTTTCTAATACCGACCGCTTCAAAAAATGCACTTTCTAAAAATATATTTTTTGTTTCATTTTTTACACCACTATCCGCTCCACCAAAAACACCCGCAATGCACATGGCGCCTTGCGGATTTGCTATTACTAAATCTTCTCCTAATAATTTACGTTCTTTATCGTCCAGCGTAATAAATTTTTCATCTGTAGCCGCCGTGCGAATTTCTATTTTATGATCTACAATTTTATCATAATCAAAAGCATGCAATGGCTGACCACATTCGTGCAAAACGAAATTTGTGATATCGACTACATTATTAATTGGCGCAATATCAATGCTATTTAGTTTTTCATTTAACCAATCAGGTGATGCTGCAATGGTTACATTGGCAATGCTAATACCCATATAACGCGGGCATTTTTCTTCGTCTTTTATTTCTATCTCAAACGGTAAATCTGCAAATTGTGCAGGTAAAACCGGTGCAGGCTTATTCATGGAAACAATACTTCCTTTCACATTACTTTGATAAGCCAAAACATTTTTCATAGCACCCATATGACTCATTGCATCCATATGATTGGGCGTTAACCCTATTTCGTATTGCACGCTTGATTCGGGTAATTTGTAATATTCAGCCGCTGGTGTACCAGCTTTTATATCTTCAGAAATTGTAATAATGCCATCATGGCTTTCACCTAAACCCAATTCATCTTCGGCACATATCATTCCGAAGCTCTCCTCACCTCTTATTTTTGCTTTCTTTATTTTAAATGGCTCACCACCTTTTGGATATAAAGTACTTCCTACAGTAGAAACCACTACAGTTTGTCCAGCGTCTACATTCGGTGCACCACAAACAATTTGTACCGGCTCTTCGCCTCCTAAATCTACTGTTGTTAATTTTAATTTGTCCGCATTGGGGTGTTTCTCACAAGTCAAAACCTTACCTATCACCACTCCGGCTAATCCGCCGGGAATAGCCTCCTTCTTTTCCATATGCTCAACCTCTAAACCTACAGATGTCAGTATTTCAGACATCTTTTCTTCGGAGATTTCTTCATTGGTAAATTCTTTTAACCACTGATATGATAGTTTCATTACTTGATAGATTTAAAGGTGTAAAAGTAAGTATTAGTAGTAAGTAGCGAGTAGTAAGTACTAAGTATTTGAATCAAACACGATTTCGTCAATTGTAATTAATACTGGAGTCAATTTGTTCAATATCTCCTTCCTATATTATTCTCATTCGTTTTGAATGGCCCTTCGCAGCTTCTTTGATATAAAGATTTTCTATTTGCGAAAAAGGGTTCTTCTCTTTGTTGCTTTTACAACACGCAAGACTTACGTAAGGATTAATTTCAATATTATTGACTAAATCTACCAATAAGAGGCTTTCATCAGCAGAAAACCAATCCAAATTTTGATGTCTTTCTTCCATTCCTTTCCCAAAAACATATGTCAGTCCGTGCATATGTTGTTCAACAGATACTTTATTGCCTAAGGTAGTAAAACTCATTATTAGCCATGATTCATAATAAAAATCTAAATTGCTAATATGCGTATAGGGCACTGTTTCATCTTGTACATCGACGATTCCTTTTAACGAAATTTCTTTCATGAAGCGCATAAATTGATTCGCTTGTAATTCAATAAATTCAGGATCAACCTCTGCATAAGAAATATCGATGATGCTTATCGGGCAAATGGATACGGAATAGTCTTGCATTGAATTAAGCTCTTCCATTCTTTTGGGTAAATTCTTCTTTATCCTTTCAGCTATTTTTTGGATTTCTTTCTTTGAATGCACTTGAGAGTCATTTTTCGATTGAAAAATTTTTTTTATGAATTTCATTGTAGAATATGAAGTTAACGAATTATCTAAAACTGTTTTTTTGGTGCGTTAGTCAGCGTCCCTGCCGACTAAATTTTTAATTGAAGTATAAAATATCCTCCGTTTTCAACTATCAATTTTTCAATTATCCCTTCTATTGGCCACTGCATAAAACACTGCAAAATCCAAATATTACTAAAACATTATTTCTGCACCCGAAAGTTCTAGTTTCGGATATAACAAGTGGATAAGCTAGAAATATTTGTGCACAACTGCATAACTTAACAACATTTGGACAAATTGAATTGTGAATTAGTGTTATCTTAAGCTTGATAAACTTTTAGTTGATTCATGGGCCTAAGGAAGATTTTATTCCTTTACATTCGTCCTTCGCTTCTTAAAAAAGTGTCACCCTGAGCTTGTCGAAGGGTAAAAACTCATAAAATTCAATGGAACTAGGCAGCAAAAGTATAAACGCACTCAAGAAAAAGAAAGGCAATGATATGTCCTCTTTGGTCTATGGTAAAATTTCGCCTCAGGCACCCCAAATTGAGGCTGCTGTCCTCGGTGCTATCATGTTGGAACCCCAAGCATTAGCCGATGTAATCGAAGTTTGCCAAACACCTGATTGTTTTTATAGTGATGCCAATCAACGAATCTACGGAGCCATCCGACGCATGTTTGACAAAGGCACACGTATAGATTTTATGACCGTTTGCGAAGAGCTTCGAAAAACAAGCGAACTAGAATTAGTAGGTGGCAGTTTTTACGTTACCAATCTAACGCGGGATGTTGTCAGTAGTGCAAATATTATTGAACATGCTCGTATTGTCGTTGAAAAATATATCATGCGCGAATTGATTCGCATGAGTGGTGACGTGATTAGCAATGCCTATGAAGATGGCACCGATGTTTTTGATTTACTGGACAAAGCGGAGAGTAATCTGTATGAAATTACGGACAAACACCTTCGTAGAAACTTTGCTTCTATCAGTAGTATTATTTCTAAAACCTTAGAAGAAATTGAAGAGCAAACGAAACGAAAGTCAGACCTTACTGGAGTACCCTCTGGTTTTACAGAGCTTGATAAAATGACAGCTGGTTGGCAAAAAACAGATTTGATTATTTTGGCAGCGCGTCCCGCAGTGGGTAAGACTGCCTTCTCGCTAAACTTAGCGTTAAATGCAGCCTTGCACCCAGAGCCTGTTCCGGTAGCGGTTTTCTCGTTGGAGATGAGCGTAGGACAAATTGTAAAACGTATGCTTTCGTGCGTTACTGATGTGCCATTGGGTAAAATTTCAAAGGGAAACCTAACTGATAATGATCTTAAACTGTTGAACGAAAGAATGAAACGTTTGGCATCTGCTCCGATTTTTTTAGATGATCAGGCAGCACTAAATATTTTTGAACTTAGAGCCAAAGCGCGTCGACTAAAACAGAAGCACGATATTGGGATGATCATAATAGATTATCTGCAATTAATGAGTGGCGGTGACGGTAGCAACACGAACCGTGAGCAAGAGATTAGTAAGATTTCGCGTGATTTAAAACAACTGGCTAAAGAGTTAAGCATTCCTATCATTGCGCTATCACAATTAAATCGTAATGTGGAGAATCGTAAAACGGAAAACCGAACACCACAATTGAGTGATCTGCGTGAGTCAGGAGCTATTGAGCAAGATGCCGATATGGTTATGTTTATGTATCGACCGGAATATTATCAGCAACAAGGTGTGGCGGATCCTGCAATGGAAACACCTCAAGGACTCACTGAAGTAAGTATTGCCAAGCATAGAAATGGTAAAACAGGTGTTGTAAAAATTAAAGCAGAACTGGAGTATCAACGTTTTGAAGATTGGCAAGAAGGTGGTTTTGGTATTGATCGAGAAGCATTTCCCAAAGCAAATGCTGGATTAAGCGACAAGCACCTGGGGGGTAGTTCGTTAGAAATTGACGAGCAATATACTAAACTGGGTAGCAAAGCAAATGACATGACCTTCGATGACGAAGAGAAACCCGATGAGCCAGAGGATGAGCATCCCTTTGGATAATTTAATGAACTAAATTACTTTTCTCGCCTTCATTGTGCAGACGATCTAGTTTTACCAATTGGTATTCGGATAAACTATTCTTTTCATCTATTACAAAATAATCACCGCGTGTTATGCCTAACACTTTTTTGTTATAACGGCTTCTGGTATTTTGAATTTCATAAATGGCGTACTGCTCGTTTTTCTCATTACGCCATTTCAACATTTTCATACCATTGGTACCATATTGCATCTGCACATTTAATGGCCTCGGCGGCAATGCATTATCTACCATTTTCGGCAACCATTTCATTTGAGGTAATAAAGCCGGTGTTTTATAAACCTTGTCACGAAACATTTGATTGATACCAAATACGTTTCGTTTTAGAAATTTAATACTGTAAAATGCACTTCCTTGAACTTTATTAAAATGACGGGTTTCATCAATTTGATGTTCAATTTCATCCAAACTTTTCCATGCTGGTTTTCGATTTCCTAATTTATAGATAGCATGACCAATGTACATGTGACGGTTAAAAGCATTTTTATTCCACCAAGCAATTAGCGTTCCATAATCAACGGCAGGATGACCAGATTCCCAATAAAGTTGTGGCAAACAATAATCTATCCAACCTTCTTGTTGCCAAAGCAATACATTGGCAAACAAATCATCATAGTTGGTCTGTCCAGCATTGGTATTACTTCCACGAAGTGAATCAACAGAAGCATTCCGCCAAACACCAAATGGACTTATCCCAAACTTAACATAAGGTTTAATGCTTTTAATTTTGATATTCAACCTTCTAACTAGCTTGTTCACATTATCACGGCGCCAATCATCTCGGCTCAAACTTTTCATATTGTATTGACGATAAGCCATTAAATCGGGAAACTCACTTTTACCGATTCGATACGGGTAAAAATAATCGTCCATATGAACAGCATCAATATCATACCGTTTGACAACATCAGTCACTATTTTAATGCAATAATCTTGCACTGCCGGTAAGCCAGGATTAAAATATTTTTTCTTCCCATAATTCACAAACCATCCTGGGTGTGTTTTAGTCACATGATTCGGTGGGTTATAATTTTTATACTTGTTCATCAGTGCACGATACGGATTAAACCAAGCATGAAATTCAATGCAACGTTTGTGCGCTTCTTCTATCATAAAAGCCAATGGATCATAATACGGATTCGGCGCTTGCCCTGTAGTACCGGTTAGATAGCGACTCCATGGTTCATATTGCGATGGATAAAAGGCATCGGCCACGGGTCTTACTTGAACGATAACAGCATTAAAATTATTGCGTTGTAGTAAATCGAAGTAATAGATAATCTCAGCCTTTTGTTCTTCTACGCTAAGTTTGGAAGTGCTGGGCCAATCAATATTAGCTACCGTAGCCATCCAAGCTGCACGAAATTCTCGTTGCGGTACGGGTTGTGCACACACCGTAATGCTCAATAAAAAAGAAAAGCAAAAAATTAAAAAGCCCTGTCGCATAGAATTATGCGAATGTAATCGGACAAAAAGTAATCTAGCATAGACTTATAAACAGAATTGTGAATAGAATGTAGTTTAACGCAATGCTGAGCAAAATAATTGAGGGATTCCTGTCCATGAAGCTTTCATCATCCAACTAACTTATTATGATATTTTGTTTTTACTTTTAAGTAGAATGCGCTTCTTTTCTTCTATTTTACTATTTCTAACCTATTGCTTTTCACTGCAAGCGCAAAACAGCTTGCCTTCCTTAGAGGAAATGAGTTTTGATTTAAAATATTGTGGCGGGGCTATTTACAAACATTCCAAAAAAATATATATTGACCCACCTCCTTTTTCGCAAGAAGTAGAGCTTTCTATCTCGCATAGAACTTATGGTAAAAGAAAATGGGAACGCATTAATAATTGCCCTGTGCCATCTATTAATTTTTGTTTCACTCAATATGGTGATGCCTTAGGAAATGCCTTTTCCTTTTATCCTGGTATCGAATGGTCCATACTAAGGCAAAAAAAAATAGATTGGACATTTAAAGTAGGTGGCGGTATTGGTATTGCGTCTAATCATTGGCGTCGAAGCGATACGTTAAACAATTATCTAGCTAGCAAATTGAATAATTTTACGAGTATTCAGAGTGCGATTAACTTTCCGATTACCGATCAATTGGATATTCAACTAGGCGGCAGAATGTCTCACATGTCTAATGGTGCTTTTCGTAGTCCAAACTTTGGAATTAATCTTTTTAGCGGATACGTTGGTGCTAATTTCTATCCAAAAGGAAAGCCAGAACGCAAATTAGAAACGGCAACTAAGCCCGAAAAAAGAAAATATTATCTTGGACTTAGAACGGGATTGGGCGCATCCGAACAAAAAATACCCAATGGACCTATGCTTCCCATTTATTCCCAGTCTGTATTTGTGGCTACACCACTTTTAAAGAAGCACCGGATATTTTTTGGTACGGATATTACGCATAGCACCAAAGCGCTTAGTGCTTATAAATACACCTTGTCTCAACAAGAAAATTTGCGTTGGGATGCTACCAGTATGAGTGTTTTTGTGGGTGCTGAATTACTCTATGGCAGAGTGGGATTGCCTATGCAGTTTGGTATTTACACCAAAAAAATGCCCAATTACACCGCTGTTTGGTATCAAAAGCTTGGTTTTCAATACTATTTCTATAAAAACGATAAATCGGTATTGAAGCGTGCCTTTATTGGAAGCTTGTTAAAATCGAATAAAATAAATGCCGATTATGTAGAGTTTTGCATTGGAACTATGTTTTAAAATGTTTGCGCTCTATATTTGTCATTCCTAATCGAGATAAATCTCTATGTTTAATTTAGTACTATTTGGGCCTCCGGGCAGTGGAAAAGGCACTCAATCACAAAATATCATTTCAAAATTTGGCTTGATGCATATTTCAACAGGCGATATTCTGCGCGCTGAAGTTGCAGCTGAAACACCGCTGGGCATTGAAGCCAAAAAGAATATGGACAATGGCGAGTTGGTGCCTGACGAAGTTGTGATTGGAATGATTAGTAGCAAATTAGACGCTCATCCAGAAGCTAAAGGATTCATTTTTGACGGTTTCCCGCGTACAGTGGGTCAGGCGGAAGCATTAGACAAATTATTAGAATTTAAAAACAACCCAATTAACTTAGTGGTTAGTCTTGAAGTAGAAGAGCAAGAACTCATAAACCGTTTGGTTCAACGTGGTATTGACAGTGGTAGAAGCGATGATACTGAAGAAGTTATCACCAATCGTATCAAAGAGTATCATGCCAAAACAGCACCGGTTGCGGATTTCTACAAAGCTCAAGAAAAACTTGTGAGTGTTGAAGGTGTAGGAAGTATTGAAAATATTTTTGAAGCCATCAGTGGTAAGATTGATCTTAGCATTGCCTAAGGATTTTTAATCTCGTACCTTTAATTCCGTAGAGTGGAAAAAGGAAATTTCATAGATTTAATTCGCGTATTCTGTCGCTCCGGTAAAGGTGGCGCAGGAAGCAAACATTTTCATAGAGAAAAACACGTAGCATTGGGCGGACCCGATGGAGGTGACGGAGGTCGTGGTGGTCATATTATTTTAAAAGGAAATGAAAACCTTTGGACGCTATTGCATTTACGTTATCGAAAAAACGTTCTGGCCGATGACGGCAAAACTGGCGGAAAAAATGGAAGTAGTGGAAAGTCAGGTCAGGATATTATAATAGAAGTTCCGCTTGGAACTATCTCGCGAGATGAAGAAACAGGAGAGCAAGAAGTAGAAATATTAGAACATGACCAAGAAATTATTTGGCTCAAAGGAGGACGAGGTGGTTTGGGTAATGCCAATTTTAAAAGTTCTACGAAGCAAGCACCGGATTATGCACAACCTGGTGAAGCCGGACAAGAAGGTTGGAAGGTATTAGAATTAAAAGTGTTAGCCGATGTTGGTCTTGTAGGATTCCCTAATGCGGGAAAATCCACATTACTTTCTACGATTAGCGCAGCGAAACCCAAAATTGCCAATTATGCTTTCACCACCTTGGTGCCTCAATTAGGTATGATTCCATATCGTGGTGATAAATCGTTTTGCATGGCAGATTTACCAGGAATTATTGAGGGAGCGAGCGAAGGTAAAGGATTAGGCTATCGTTTTCTACGACATATAGAACGCAATGCGGCTTTATTGTTTTTGGTGCCAGCAGATGCCGAAGATTATAGTAAGGAGTACGAAATCCTGCTCAATGAATTAAAAGTGTACAATCCAGAATTAATGGATAAGGATCGATTGCTAGCCATAAGTAAAAGTGATATGCTTGATGCTGAATTAAAAGAAGAAATTGCTAGTCGCTTACCCAACGATATTCCACATATATTTATTTCATCGGTCGCCCAACAAGGATTGGATGAACTAAAAGATCGCCTTTGGAGCATGCTCACGTAAGCCAAGGTTTTACTTAGATTTTTTAAACACCGCGCCAATTGTATTTCCTTTTCGAACGATTTTATAGATAATATCGTCTTCGGTGTAGTCTTTGGTCTCTCTGGTTCGATGTCTGAAACAAGTAATAGCGTAGTCTTCATTATCTGACACGGTAACCATTTTTTTTCTCGCTTCTTCAATAGATAAAATGGTGTTACTACCAGACGGAGTATTTACCCAAACGCTTATGGTATCTCGATTATCAATTTCTAGCACATGTTCTATTAGTTCTTTATAAACCGTTCCCCAATAATCCATTTCAAAATTGGTACGCAGACCATTTTCTCCTTTTCTATGAATGATTTCACTGAAATAAACTTGAGAGTACGGAAACAGCGTAATTATACTAATACCATAATTCAGTATTAAATAAGACATAGAAATTATAGATACGATACGCCATTTTTTTTGATTGAATAAAACCCAAATGGCATAAGTAAAAACCAGCAACATAAAAGGATAGAGATAGTAAAACTGTCTCCATTTATCATACATTATCGGCTTTAAAACAAACACACTGCCAAATGAAACAATGAGCACGCTTAGAAATAAAAAATTAAAAATTTCAATAGTCGTATAGTTTTTCTTGAATACTCGTTTGATCAACTGATAAAATAATGCGATGATTCCAAAACAAAATACGAGAATAAAAATCGCCGAATTTGTAATACCAATCCAGCCTGGCAAATAATGCCAAGGCAAATCAGAGGCTTGTAACAATTGTCCAAAAAGTAATAACTCACCGTCCCAACGGAAGTGAATCATATTCTCAAATGCAAACATGAAATTATCGACAGGTGCCTCCCATAAAAAGGGCCAAATTGCCCATAAAAACAAGAAGGTCGACAAACCATAAATACAAAAATGTATAAATTGTTTGAACAGTTTTCCTTCATTTATAAGTTGTACAATAAAAAATAAACCAACCGCTCCAACAAAAACAGAACCTGATAATCTCAAATTGAGCAAGCAAGCTGTGACAAAAGCCAGTAATAGTAAACGAATCAAATTACTTCGCTTGTAATATTTAAATAGTGCAAAAAAACAAATAACGTAAACCCACATGGTCGGTACGTCTTTGGAGTTAAAAAAAGAATGCGCGTAGATAAGCGGTTGCAATAAATACAACAAGGTAACCAAAATGGCCAATAGACGATTCTTATATAATCCAAAAACAAGCAGATAAAAAAAGACAGCTGAAAACAAGAAAAATAAATGGGACACCAAATGGCGCATCGCATAAATATCTTCATGGGTTTCATAGCCCAATTTTTTTTCTAAATAAATGAGTGGCAACTCGTAGCCTACGCCATAATCTTTATCTCTATAGTCATCAAAGTTTTGATTGGGCTTTGTAACGTAATCATAAGATTTCATTCCTATAGAATGTTGACTCATTTCATCCCATGCAAACCCGTATCGATCCGAAGTCGAGATGCCAATGATGAAAAACGCTAGCAGTATTACTAAAGCAGGGAGATGTTTCAATTCTTCAAAATAACACTACCCTAAAGGATATTAAAAATAAAATTTATCATTTTGACTGATATAGCTTCAAAACATTAAAAACATTTTGTTTTATGCTGACTTAAATTATTTAAGACTTTGTCAACTAAAATTACATGGGTTTGACCTACTCGAGGCTTATCTTTAACCCTTATAAATTCAGATTTCTAGTTTGAGCTTTTCAATAGCCTATCCATATTTTTTCATAGTATTCTGCATCTTATTGGGTGTGGCGTTTTCTTTTTTTCTGTATCGCAAGGCACAGGACAAATTTGAAAAAAAAGGAATCTATTGGGCGGTAGCAATTTTTAGAGCATTAGCCGTTGCCACCTTGGCATTTTTACTGCTCTCTCCTATTTTCCGAAACTTACAAAACAAGGAGGAAAAACCGACTATTGCTTTTTTAATTGATAATTCTGCTTCGCAGAAACATGCATTTAAATCTATAGATAAAGCTCGTTACCAAAAAGAACTGAATAACCTAATGGAAAAACTAGGTGAAGATTATGTGGTAAAACCCTATCATTTTGGTGAATACTTAAATGATACACTAGATTATAAATACAATCAAAAAGCAACCGACATTTCATCGAGTTTGGATAATCTGATACAATCCTATGATAGTGAAAATCTGGCGGCTGTGGTTATGGCCAGTGACGGTATTTATAATATCGGCAGTAATCCGTCCTTGCAATCTACCGATTTTTCGGGTAGCGTATATACCATAGGTGTAGGTGATACCACGATTCAGAAAGATGCGTCGGTCTCTAGAGTATTTGCCAATAAAACAGTTTATTTAAATGATAAGTTTTCTATACGGTCAGACATTGCCGTTTATGCTGGTCAAGGAAAAGGATTACAAATTAGTATCTACAGCCATAGTGCGGGTCGTGTGGTCGCTTCAAAAAGTGTGACTGCAAACAGCATGCGCTATGCTTCTTCTATAGAAACAATTGTAAATGCAAGCCGAGCTGGACTTCATAGATACTCCGTACGAATTAGCAAACTAGATGGCGAGCGAAACATTGCTAATAATGTGCAAGACGTTTTTGTAGAAGTGCTAGATAATAAAGAAAAAATTCTAATCTTGGCAAATGCTCCTCACCCAGATATTGCCACCATAAAAAAAGCATTATCCATTAATAAAAATTATAAAATAACAGTAGCTACTGCTGACAAGCTAACGGTGCGACCAGCGGATTATAATTTAATCCTATTACACAATTTACCATCAGCTCGCTTCAATGCGAATACGGTAATTGATCAAGCAAAAAAAGCGGGCGTTTCTATTTGTTATGTTGTGGGTCATCAAACAGCATTGCCGTTGCTGAACAAGCACCAAAATGCTTTGCAGATTAGCGCTCGTGGTCAAAGTCATAGCAACGCACTGGCTAAACGAAACAATAATTTCTCTTATTTTAACCTAAGCATTCCTAAAGAAATTAACTTTCCTCCTTTAAGCACACCTTTCGGAAACTTTAAGGCCGGACCCAATACGCAAACCTTATTTTATCAAGGTATCGGTAATGTCAGTACCAATTACCCCCTTTGGATTATGCAAACCGGTGCTAGAGCCAAAACAGCAGTTATTGCTGGAGAAGGCCTATGGCGTTGGAAAATGTATGATTACAAACAACATAAAAATTTCAAAATTGTTGAAGAGCTCATCACCAAAACAGCGCAGTTCTTATCGGTAAAAAATGACAAACGAAAGTTTAGACTGAGTACATCCAAAGGATTATATAATCAAACAGATGCTATCAACTTTGATGCTGAATTATACAATGAAGGCTATGAACTAATCAACACGCCTGATGTACAATTGGAATTAAAAGACAGTGCGGGTAAGATAATAGATTATACAATGAATAAGGAGGGCAATTCGTACTCTATCAATATTGGTTCATTGGGTAAAGGACGATACAGTTATAAAGCCTACACACAATTTAATGGTAAAACATATAGTGAATACGGCAAAATACGAGTAGTAGCACAGAATATTGAAGACATGAATACCACAGCAGATTTTGGTATGCTAAAGCAATTGGCAGAAAATAATAGTGGTGAATTTGTTTTTAGTAATCAAATTTCTTCACTTTACGATAAAATTAAAAAAGACAAAAACGTAAAAACAATTTTGCGAAGTGAGCTCACAACCTTCCCATTGATTGATAAGAAATGGTTGTTCTTTTTGTTATTTGTTTTATTGGCAGCAGAATGGTTTTTGCGCAAACGTTTTGGGACATACTAATTACTCCCACTCAATCGTCGCTGGTGGTTTTGAACTAATATCATAAACCACTCGGTTAATTCCTTGTACTTTATTTATAATATCATTACTCACTTTGGCAAGAAACTTATGAGGCAAATGTGCCCAATCCGCTGTCATACCGTCAACACTTGTAACTGCACGTAGTGCCAATGTAAATTCATAGGTTCGCTCATCGCCCATCACGCCAACGCTCTGCACGGGAAGTAACATGGCACCTGCTTGCCAAACTTGATGATATAAGTTGGCATCTTTTAGTCCTTGAATGAAGATATAATCTGCTTCTTGTAACATTTTAGCCTTTTCGGCTGACACCTCTCCTAGAATTCTGATACCTAAACCAGGACCTGGAAATGGATGTCGTTGTACAAAATCTTTATCCAGCCCTAGCTCTTTACCAATTTTACGAACTTCATCTTTAAAAAGATAACGCAACGGTTCTACTAGTTTTAGGTTCATTTTTTCCGGTAAACCACCCACATTATGATGTGACTTAATCGTTACCGAAGGACCATTGACGGATACACTTTCGATAACGTCAGGATATATCGTTCCTTGTCCTAAAAAAGCCACGTCGCCAATTTTATTAGCCTCTTCGTCAAAAATATCTATAAATCCGCCACCAATAATTTTACGCTTTTCTTCTGGATCGCTTTTCCCTTTGAGTTTCTCATAAAAACGATCAGCGGCATTGACGCCGATAATATTCAAGCCCAGTTTTTCGTAATCTTTTAATACCTGTGTGAACTCATTTTTTCGAAGTAAACCATTGTCTACGAAAACGCAAGTTAGTTGATCACTTATAGCTTTGTGAATTAAAGTTGCAGCGACTGTACTATCGACACCACCGCTCAAGGCCATAACTACTTTTTCAGTACCTACTAGCTCTTTAATAGACGCAACTGTTTCTTTTACATAAGAAGCGGGAGTCCAATCTTGCGAACAGCCACAAACACTCGTTAAAAAATTACCGAGTATTAGCTTCCCTTTTTGACTATGCGTTACCTCTGGGTGGAACTGAATTCCATACCATGGATTTTTTTTATTCTCAACCTCAAAAGCTGCAATAGGGATGCTGTCCGTTTTGGCTATTACACGAATGCTTTCTGGCAATTTTGTGATAGTATCAGCATGACTCATCCAAACCTCAGAAGAAGAAACATCGGCAAATAAAGGGTGATTTTCCTCAATATCGATTAATTGTGCTCTTCCGTATTCTCTCGAAGATGATTTTTCAACGGTACCTCCTAAATTTTTAGTTGTTAATTGTGCTCCGTAACAAATTCCTAAAACCGGCACTAAACTATTGATAGCATCTATATCTACGTTAGGATTATCAGCATCATTTACACTGCATGGACTTCCCGAAAGAATAACCCCTTTTACCGTTTCGTCTAAAGTGAGTACCGTATTAAATGGTAAAATCTCACAATAAATATTATGCTCGCGGACATTACGCGCAATCAACTGCGTGTATTGTGAGCCAAAATCAAGAATAATAATTTTTTCGTTCATACGTTCTATGCTTGTGCCGTTGGACCTCCAAATTGCATTGGCAAACCTTGTGGTTCAGTATCTTTTATCGGACCATTGGCTTGTTCAAACTTCTGAACATTATCCGCAAGTGCTTTCATTAGTCGCTTAGCATGTTGTGGAGTTAAAACGATTCTAGACTTCACTTTAGCTTTTGGAATACCAGGCATAACATTGATAAAATCAACGATAAACTCTGAATTAGAATGGGTAATGATGGCTAAATTACTGTAGGTACCATCCGCCATTTCTTCGGTAAGCTCTATGTTTAATTGGTTTGGGTCTTGTTGTTGCTGATTTTCGTCTGCCATTTTATATAATATTTTGACAAATGTACTATCCATTTAAGTAAGGAAAACTACGGTATTCGCAAAATTCCTTACATTTGAGAAAGCTTTATGAATGGAATAAGAAATATAGTTGAATTCTCATTATTCGGAGTTTGTACGGCAATAGGAGAAAAAATGAATCTTTCTATAGCTAAAATTAGAATGTGGTTTATTTATATTTCATTTCTAACTTTTGGTTCACCGATCATCATTTATTTTATTTTAAGTTTTTGGCGAAATATGCGCCGTTACCATTTTTTCTCAAGAAGAAATCCGGTTAAATGGATATAATATAAAAAAAGCCCCTTGCAGTTGCAAGGGGCTCATTTTTGTAATTAATCGTAGATTATTTTACACTTACTTTATGAGTGCTTAATGCGTTATCCGCATTTACTTTTAAAATATAACTTCCAGCACTTAAGTCGCTAACGCTGATTTGAACATTATCAGAAGACACATTATTGTGTGTTACTGTAGAAATCAATCGACCTGTTAAATCAAATAGCTCATACGTTACTTCTTGCGCTTGCTTAGTTAAATCCAATTCAACTGTTATGTAATCTACAGCAGGGTTCGGAAATATATTAACCGTTCCGTTAAATGCATCTGTAATATCCGAAGTTGATAATGGAATTTCTTGTGCATTACAAGGTGCAGAAATACTAATGCTTTCAGCAAATATTTCAGAAATAGCCACTTTTTGATAAATCATATAATTCTCAAAATCTGCATCATAAGTATCTTCATTTTGAAGGATAGTACCTGGCTCAATATCACCTTGATACAACATATGTAAATCAGTACCACTAACTCTTTCTGGTACAGAAACAAAGGCTTCTTCGTAATGTCCAGATCTTGAAACATTAACAGGATAACCAAAACTAGCTCCTTTGTCATCAGATGCTAATACCATTACTTCTCTGTACGGCTGACCATCAATACCTGAAACACCAAACCAATATGGGTTAGCGATATCAATCACTGTTTGATCTCCATCAGCAATTGCAGTGTAAGTAAGATAAACATCATCATTAGTCTCATTAACGGATACCTGAGGCATTGTTAATAAACCAATTGTATTATAGTTAGCATCACCCACACCTGAAGCTACAGTGTAATTTGGAATAGCATTCATCACACTATCACCATCACATAGAGCATAGTGCAAAGTGAAAATATTATCAACTTCTCTCGCTGAATCCACGATTGTATTATAATAACGCATACCTGAAGTAAACATGAAATAACTATAACCAGTAGACGTTCCATCTTTAAACACTCTCAATGTAGAGAACGCAACGTGGGCTTCTCCATCAGTATCCAAGGCTACGTCAAAAGCTCCGTCAATTGTATATAAGGTATCTGGAATGTTATCCGAGTTAGTATCTGTCATACTCATGCTACCAAAGTTGTAATACTCTAGTGGCCAATCCCAAATCGTTTTCTTAGTCCAAGTAGCTCCATTATCGTCAGAACGTAACATCGTTAAATCAGTTGCTACATCTCCAAAAACAATAACCACAACAGAACCTCTAGCCGAAATACTGTAAGAATTACCACCACCACGATAGTGGTCCGAGCTATCAATTAAAGGCATTGGAATTGCATTGTCTATCCAAGTAGCACCATTATCATTTGAACGAGAAAAGAAATATCCATTTCTTACACCATTCGTACGAACATTAGTATCAGCAGAACCACAAACAACATACATCCAGTTTCCGGAAGTAGCCAAATCAGGCCAAATCGCTTGATTCGTACTTGTGTTTAATGGCGTAGTGATTGTATTCCAGCCAGAAGCTGTTTTTTCACTCAGCATAATATCATATGCTGCACTGTGCGACATATATACTACATTGCCATTACCATTTACACCCATAGCACCAAAACCAGTACGAGTAGCACCTTCTATTCGAGCTGATGGCGCAGCACCCCAAGCAGTACCGTTATTGAAAGCATATCCAGTACCTCTATCTGCAAAAGCAGAGGCAGATGTTACACCTGTTTCTTGAGACATGGTCCATGCTGCATGAATCTCGTTACCGTTGGTAACCATAATTCTGTTTTGCAAAGCACCATTTGTTTGTAAATCATAGGTTGTTTTTCCAATAACCAATTTTGTACCAATCGTACTAGGAAAAGGATCTCCTACACCACGCTGTTTCACTGGCGGAGCAGGTGCATTACCAGGAATGTACTGATCTTGAGCAATTAAATCAGCAGTTGTTTGATTTACCTGACCTTGTGCCAATACAGACGTTGCTGTAAAGCATAGAGCAGTAAAAAGTAAAAGTATTTTATTCATTTTCTATATATTTTAAAGTACCCTCAAATATAAGTAATCTTAAGGAAAACATAAAGAAAAGTTAACACCCCAAAAAAGAATATGACAAAAAAAGTACAAATCCACTTTGAGGCAATAGCTAGATTTTCGACGTACTTTTGTCATTCAGAATATGAGTTGCGGAACCACAATACAAGAAGATAAACCAAGGTTTAAAAAACCTAATTGGTTGAGAGTCAAACTACCAACTGGAGAGAACTACAAGCATGTTCGTTCATTGGTAGACCAATATAACCTGCATACCATTTGCCAAAGTGGAAATTGTCCAAACATGGGCGAATGTTGGGGTGCCGGAACCGCCACTTTCATGATTTTAGGCAACACCTGTACCCGATCCTGTGGTTTTTGCGCTGTAGCTACGGGAAGGCCCGATCCGGTGGATTGGGATGAACCCCAACGAGTGGCAGAAGCTATTAATCTCATGAAAGTAAAACATGCCGTATTAACTAGCGTTGACCGAGATGAACTTAAAGATGGAGGTAGTATAATATGGGCCAACACGGTAAAAGCAGTTCGCGCTCTGAATCCTGATACAACCTTGGAAACTTTAATTCCTGATTTTAAAGGTGAGCAAGAAAACATTCTTCGAGTGGCAGCAGTAGCACCGGATGTAGTTTCTCATAATATTGAAACTGTGGAACGACTTACGCGAAAAGTTAGAATCCAAGCAAAATATCACAGAAGTATGGAAGTGATACGTACTTTGAAAGAAGCAAAAATGCGTACGAAAAGCGGTATTATGCTTGGTTTAGGAGAAGCTAAGGAAGAAGTCATTCAAACGTTGCAAGACTTAAAAGATAACGGTTGCGATGTAGTCACTATTGGACAATACTTACAGCCAACGGCCAAGCATTTGGAAGTTCAACGATTTGTTCACCCGGATGAATTTGCTGAATATCAGCAAATAGGATATGATATAGGATTAGACCATGTTGAAAGCGGTCCATTGGTGCGCTCTTCTTACCATTCTGAAAAGCATTTATTTAGTGGACGTGAAGATTTTTATTCGAATACAAATTAATCATCATCGCGAAAGCGATAGGTGTCTTCTTCTTCCGTAACAATTTTGTACAAATCAGGTAGGTTTCTGCCGAGACCATCATAATCTAACCCATACCCCAAGATAAATTTATCCGGGATTTCGAATCCAACATAATCAAGCGCTAATTTGTTTTTATGAACTTCGGGTTTGCTAAACAAGGTGCAAATACTAATACTTTTTGGGTCCTTTTTTTTCAAGGTCTCTAAAAAAGCAACCATCGTATTACCAGTATCTACAATATCCTCTATAATGATAATATCCTTGTCATGTAAAGATTCTTCTAGCCCAATGGCGGTTACTACATTACCAGTCGAAGAAGTGCCTTTATAAGAAGCTAACTTGACAAAAGTAATGGTACAATCCATCTCAAGATACTTAAACAAATCGCCCGCAAACATGAAGCAACCATTTAATATTCCTAGAAAAACTGGGTTTTTATCATGAAAGTCTTCACTTAGTTCAGCCCCTAGTTGCTTAATGCGTTTCTGAATTTCTTCAGCAGGCATGAATTTTCTAAATTCTTTTCCATTAAATTGACGTAGCATAAATTAATTAGTCTTCATCATATATCAGGGTATCAAACTTCTTTTTTAAGTCTTTCACATCTTCTGATACATTCTTTTGGTTATAGTTGGTTGTTTTTTTCTTTTTGGATTCGGTTTTTATTTTTTTCTCTTTCAACACATTCTTAGGAGTACCTTGTGGTGCAGCAATCACTTTTTGTTTTTTCAATTCTTGCTGATTTTTCATCCACAACTTTTCTATTTCTTTATTGCCATCTCCCATAAGACTTTCTACTTTTTTAGCCTTTTGAAAATTGATGATAGGCGAATTAGGGTTCTCTGTTTTTTCCACTACTAAATTGGAAATCTTAGCGGCTGGTTTCATTTCTGTCACT
The DNA here is from genome assembly GCA_964389575.1 of uncultured Chitinophagaceae bacterium. Taxonomy (GTDB): domain Bacteria; phylum Bacteroidota; class Bacteroidia; order Chitinophagales; family Chitinophagaceae; genus JAGNRR01. The sequence goes on along the minus strand of CAYMFF010000011.1, from coordinate 11,201 downwards.
TTCACATCAGTTTTCGGCTTCTGGATTGTTTTGGGTCGCTCTACTACTTTTGTTGCAGTTACTTTTTTAGGAATTGTTCTGGCCTTTGTTTCTGTTTTTAAATCTTTCTTAATTCCTAGAATTGCGTCTTTCTTTTTTACAGCAGGGACTGACTTGGCCGGTTCAGAAAAATCAATTTTTTCAACCTCATCATTCTTTACGATAGTTACAGCACTAGGTTCTACTTTCTTTTTGACAATTGTTGTTTGATTTACAAGTTCTTTTTTAGTAGCAACTGCTGGTGTTGAACCTCTCAATTTTGGTGTTCGTGAGGAACGACTTTGTAAATAAATTTTTTCACCAACGGCCGGCTCTTCATTATCATATAAATTATTATATATAGCCAAGTACTTGAGCTGAACACCCGTTTCTTGCGATATACTATGCAATGATTCTCCTTCTTTTACTACATGAGAACTTCTAGTTCCTTTCTTTGCTTTTCTTTTTAGATAGATAAACATGTCGTCATAAAGTGGCGCATCATCTAAGTCATTAATAGCAAGTAACTTGGCATACCGAATGTTATACTGCACAGCCTCAGGTAATAAGTAATCTCCTTTGTGTGCCCAGAATCCGTTACGACCATTTTTCACCATCAATTTGTCATAAACAATCTTTCTTTTTGGTCGCATTGTAGTTGTTCTTGGTGCCATTTGGACAACTTCAACCTCTTTTATTGGTTTTTTTTCTTCAACCTTTATTACTGCATCTTGCTCAGGCACAACCTCTGCTGATGCAATTACTTTTTCTTTTGAAAGTTCTATGGCTTCATATGAATACTCTTGAAGATTATATTTTTCAATCAATTGAATCAATCGAACGGCATATTTAGGGTTAGTGGCATAACCCGCTTTTCGCAATCCTTTTGCCCAAGCTTGATAATCTGTCACATCCAACGAGAACAAAGAAGCATAATGCGCTCGTTCTTTCAAAAAATTAGAGTGATCAACATAAGAATCTTTAGCCGATTTATATTTTCTAAAACATTCTCTTCGTCGGTCATCATCGTGCAAATACGTTTCGCCTGTCCACTCTTTTTTACACTTTATTCCAAAATGATTATTGGCTTCAGTGCATAGTTCGCTCGTGCCAGCACCCGTTTCTAAAATTCCTTGCGCCAAACTGATAGAAGCTGGCACACCCGTGCGAATTTGCTCATCCATAGCCCAATATTTATATTGTTCTATGTACCGCATTTTTTTGGTGTCAAAATCTTGCGCCTGAATAGAAATTGTATACAGTAGCGATAGGAATAGGAAAGAAAATCGTTTCATGATGCTCAGGTTCAACTAATCCTACAAAAATATTATAATTTTCTGATAAGCATCAAACCATCCCGTAGCGGTAACAACATGTTTTCAACGCGTGCATCATCTTGAATTTTTTTATTAAAATCGGCTAATGCCTTTCCATTTTTGCTGGCTGTTTCGGGAGTAAGTACTTCCATTTCGTACAGTACATTATCCGCTATGATTGTAGCACCAGCGGGCATTTTATCAATAATTAGGTCATAGTAATTAGCATAATTAATTTTATCAGCATCTATAAAAGCGAGGTCAAAAACATAATCCAAATTGGGGATAATGGCTTGTGCATCTCCTAAATGCAATTCTATAGAGTCTGTTAAATTTTCTTTGGCGATAAATTCTCGTTGAATATCTTCTAAGTATTTATTGTTATCTATTGATATGAGCTTGCCACCTTCTTGTAAACCACTGGCCATACAAATAGCAGAATACGATGTGTAAGTTCCTATTTCTAAAATATACTTGGGTCGAATAGTTTGACTCATGAATTTCAAAAAAGCGCCTTGCAAATGACCACTGATCATTTGCGGGATGGCTACTTCCAAATTCGTTTTTCTATTTAACTCATAAAGATTTTTTGTTTCGGGAGTTGTATGCTGCTCAGCATAACTATATATTTTTTCTAAATGATCTTTTAGCATATTTGTTTCTTTTAGAACGCAGTGATTTATTTATTTTTTATTGATTACAGAAGCAATAAAAAGCCCGACCCAAGTAAGCAAACCGTTGAGCAATAAAATTAGGAATCCTAGTTTAAAGCCTCCAGCAGTTAAAGCGGCATCTATTATATAAGTTAGCACAGGCGCCACTATGCAAATAAAAGGAATGAGAATATCCTTGGGTTTTCTTTTTGAGATAATCCCAAAAAAGAACATCCCTAATAATGGACCATAGGTATAACCAGCCGCCTTGAATAAATTATTTATTACAGAATCATCATTTAAATTTTTGAAGATTATAATAACAATTAAGAGAACAACTGAAAATCCTATATGCACCAAATAACGGGTTCGTTTCGAAATTTTATTCTCATCCTGCGGAAGAATGTCCACACAAAAACTAGTGGTTAGCGCCGTCAATGCTGAATCTGCGCTTGAATAAGCCGCTGCCATTAATCCCAGAATAAAACAAACTCCCACAATAGGTGGGAAATGCGTTACAGACAAGAAAGGAAACAATTGATCTTTTTTATAACATTCGCCATCCAGCATTAAATTACAATCCCCGACCAGCGCGCCAGCACTATCAAAGTTCAAACCACCAATCCCTTTTTGCTCGGCATATAAATAAAGCATAGCGCCTAAACCCAAGAACAATATGTTGACAACCACCAAGGCACTGCTCATCCAATAAATATTTTTCTGAGCATCACCAATATTTTTACAGCTCAGGTTTTTCTGCATCATATCCTGATCCAATCCAGTCATTACTATAGTAATAAGCATACCACTCAAAAACATTTTTATAAAATGACTACTGGCTCCAAAATCCCAGTGGAACGTTTTAGAATATGAGCTCGACATTACTTCATTAATCGTTTCACTGGCACTCCAATCCAAATCCGACGCTATAAAAATAATAACCGCGATAGCTGAAATTAGCATAAAAGTGGTTTGCAAGGTATCCGTCCAGACTATGGTTTTGATACCACCCTTAAAAGAATAAATCCAAATAAGAATAATGGTAATCGCCACGGTCCATTCAAAAGAAATACCATATTGACTCAAAATAAAACGATCCAACACCATGGCTACCAAGAATAATCTAAAGCTCGCTCCAATGATTCTAGATATTAAAAAGTAAACCGAACCAGTTTTATAACTCCAAAAACCAAAACGATTATTGAGGTAAGAATAAATTGACGTTAGGTTCATTTTATAGTAAAGTGGCAGCAATACTTTGGCTATAACCAAATAGCCCAACACATAACCCAATACCATTTGTAAATAGCCCCAAGCGCCTGTTCCGACCGCACCAGGAACTGAGATAAAAGTAACTCCTGATAGTGAAGCTCCTATCATTCCATAAGCAACCAAGGCCCAATTAGAGTTTCGATTGCCGATATAGAAAGAATTATTATCGCTACCACTAGAGGTAATAAAACCTATAATAATCAGTAGAACAAAATATCCAATTACACAACTAAGCAGTAGCGTGGTGCTCATAGTTTAAATTTAGGCGTAAATATAATTTAAAACATGCAGAGTTTGTTTTGAGTAAGTTCAATGCTTTTGCCCCCCTATTCTAATTTGTCATTTATATGTCATTATTATATGACGCTTGTAATGAACATAAGAGTTTTACGTATATTACTTTTGCAGACGAATTAAAATATTATGAAAAAAATACTACTTCTCATTCTAAGTTTTGCCACAATTCAAGTTTCTGCTCAGACTTGGACACAATTAGGCAACCCTCCCGCGAGCTACGAAGCCCGTAATCATCCAATCACATTTTCGATTGGTGATTTTGGATATATAACCACCGGTGCAGGAAATTTTTACAATAGTGACTTTTACAGATACGATCCTACTAACGATAGCTGGACACAATTGGCTAATTTCCCCGGTGGACCAAGAAGTTTTGGATATGGCGTATCTAATAATGGAAAAGGATATGCAGGTTTTGGTTTAGTGCAAAATTCATCAGGTGTAATATATTATGATGATTTATGGGAATTCGACCC
>CAYMFF010000011.1:0-7069 GCA_964389575.1 uncultured Chitinophagaceae bacterium | reverse complement strand
ATTTATAAAGACATGTATAAATTTGATCCTTCTACACTTGCTTGGACTGCAATACCGAGTTTACCAGCACAGGGTCGTGTAGCAGGAACTCAGTTCTCTTTTAATGATAAAGGTTATTTATTAAGCGGTCAAGGTGAAGATCATAGAAATCTAGCTACTGGCGAAATGTGGGAATATGACCCTGCAACGAATGCATGGACTAGTAAAACGGCGCACCCAGGTACAGGACGTTGGGCTCCTGGTAGCTTCGTTATAGGAAGTACGGTATATTTTACCAGCGGAGCTGGCTTTGGTAATAGCCAAATTGATATTAGTGATATGTGGAAATTTGATATGCCTTTTCCTCTTTCAGTGAAAAATATTGAGGCCATTGATTTTAATATTTATCCGAATCCTGCAAAAAACAGTGTAACAATTTCTACCGAAGATCAAATTGAAAATATTACTGTAACTACTATATCAGGACAGCATACTTCAGTACAAATTGATCAAGCTTCCCAGCAAAATACTAAGTTGGACTTAAGTTCATTGACGCCAGGCGTTTATGTTCTTACAGTAAAAACGGCTAAAGGTCAAAGTAGTGAAAGACTAATGGTTCAATAGTACCCAAAATATTCTTTTGAGTATTGAGCATACTCGATACTAATTTCATCCCCCAGCTGGTATTTTTCAAAATCAGCGGGGGATACTTCTATAGTGTACTTTGTTGGACTGTTTAAATAAAAATGATAGGTATCATTTAATTTCATGTATTTTTTCTGTTTGATATTCGTCAATTCCACCACTTTCTGTTTTTTTATTTTATCGCGGTGATAGGCTAATAGTTTTACTCGGTATGAAACAAAAGCGATAAAGCCAACAAACAGCATCATGAAAATAAAACCGACGAAAAAAACATTATATAACACGGACATAGACAATTCCTTGCTGGGTCTAGAAAAAATTAAAAAAATACAAAAAGCCAAAGGCGCGAGTGTGCCCAAAACCAGCAAAACATTCATAGCACGCATATAAATCTTGCTCTCACTGCGGTAACGCCGTTGGATAAACTCCAGCTCATCAATATTTAAAGGTAGAAATCGGTGCATGCCGTACTAAATTAACGAATATTAGTGGCTTCTATTATCTCATAAAAATAGAATTGCCAAAAGAACTTTTTTTCATAAAAAATAATACCTTTGCCGTCCGTTAAACTTGCGGGTGTGGTGAAATTGGTAGACACGCTAGACTTAGGATCTAGTGCTTCACGGCATGGGGGTTCGAGTCCCTTCACCCGCACAAAAAACAACGTCATACTGAGCTTGTCGAAGTATGGCTTTGTTTTTTCTAGAAAATGAAACAATTATGGCAACAGTAGCTCAAGAAAACATTGGAACACATCATGAAAAAGTAATCATCACCTTGTCCAAGGACGATTATGTTCCTGCTTTTAACTCTTCACTAAAAAAACAAGCCAAACAGGCTAATCTGCCGGGCTTCCGTAAAGGAATGGTACCCGCCGGAATGCTTAAGAAAATGTATGGTGCAGGAATTTTCCAAGAAGAAATCCTGCGCATGGCTGGTGCAGAATTAGAAAAATATTTGATGACTGAAAAAATAGAATTTCTAGCGCGTCCGCTACCTGCCGAATCTCAAGCAGCGTTAAAACTGGATATGAATAGCACGGGAGATTATGTTTTTGAATATGAGTTTGCAGCCGTACCAGATATGAAATTGACGCTTTTGGATAAAAAAGAAAAATGGTCCATGCATCAAGTAACGGTGACCGATGAAATGATTAATGAAGAAGTGGAACGTTTTCGTTACAAAGCGGGTAACATGCAAGATGTGGAAGAAGTAAGCGTGGAAGACAATGTGCTGAATGTATCTATCACTCAAAAAAATAATGACGCTGAATCGACAGCAGAACCCAAAGAAAACTCTCTCTTATTAAAGTACTTTACGGACAAGGCACAGAAAGAATTAAAGGGCAAAAAAGTAGGTGCTAGTATTAGCATGAAAATAAAGGAATTGGTAAACGAAGATGTTTTGCCCGCCATTATGAAAGACATGGATTTAGATCCTGCGATAGAAGAGAATAAAGAAGTAGAATGCACTTTTGAAGTAACTAAAATTGGATTGGTAGAAAAGCCTGAGCTAAATGAAGACTTTTTTAAACAGATTTATCCGAATCAAGAAATTAAAACAGAAGAAGAATTTAGAAGTCAAGTAAAAAGTGATATTGAAAACTATTGGAGTGGTCAATCCAAAAATTTCTTGCACAATGAAATTTATGAACGCTTTATTCATGAAACAGAATTTGAATTACCGAATGATTTTTTGAAACGATGGTTATTAGTATCAGAGGATAAATATCAAACCGCCGAAGAGGTAGAGGAAGCCTATGACAGCTTTAGCCACGGCATCCGTTGGGAATTAATTCTTAAAAAACTAGTTGAAGAAAACGATATCGACGTAAGCAAAGAAGAAATAGAAACTGCAGTTAAAGCTCAGCTTCAGCAGTACTTTGGTGGTCAACCTTTTGATGAAAGTGCCGATTGGGTTCAACAATTTATTAATAAGCAAATGCAAGACCGTGACACGTATGAAAAAACATATCGTCAGGTTTTAAATAATAAAGTATTTGACTTTTTAGAAAATAAAATTGACAAAGAAGAGAAAGAAATTGCAGTAGACGATTTTATTAAATTGCCACATAAACACCAACATTAAACTTAGATAATTCTTACAATAATAAAACCCTTTGCTTTCGGTGAAGGGTTTTTTAATTTCTTTAAAGTCACAATTTTTCGTAGTCGTTCATTGAGAAGTATCTTTGTATAAATTAATAAGCATGTTATCACAAAAAATGAAAGACGCTCTCAACGAGCAAGTAAGAATAGAAGCACAATCTTCGCAAGTTTATCTAGCCATGGCAAGTTGGGCAGAAATTCAGCCGGGTATAGACAATGTAACTGCTTTCTTTTATCGCCATAGTGATGAAGAACGAATGCATATGTTGAAACTAATTAAATTCATCAACGAACGTGGTGGTTTTGCATCAGTTCCAGCATTAGAACAACCAGTTCAAACCTACCCTTCCATTACACATGCTTTTAAGGCACTCTTAAAGCATGAAATTCATGTGTCAGAAAGTATTAATAAATTAGTTCATTTGGCATTAGAAGAGCAAGATTATACTACGCATAATTTCTTACAATGGTATGTTGCGGAGCAAGTAGAAGAAGAAGCACTGGCAAGAACCATGCTAGATAAATTAGAACTTATCGGAGACGAAAAATCTGGTTTATATCTGTTTGACAAAGACATCTTAACCGTGAGTGTTGAAGGTGGCGAAGAAGCGTAAGAATAATTGAGTACTAAAAAAGGTCACACGTTCGTGTGACCTTTTTTTATGAATAATTTTCCAGTTGCTATAAGACAGACTTAATCTTCCCAACCGCAGCAATGCGTTCTTCAGCCATTTTTATTGCAGCTGCTTGATTCGTAAGATTTTCTGCATTCGCTTTATCAAAAATCAAATGCATGCGATTATAAATTTCTTCTACATCAGCAGTTACTTTATCTTCATTATAAACGCTATAGGCTTCAGCCCCAACATTCATCAAGCCTCCAGCATTAATTAAGAAATCAGGAGCGTACAAAATACCTTTTTCACGAATCGCCTTACCGTGTACTTCTTCATCCTTTAATTGATTATTTGCTGCGCCCGCAATGATTTCACATTTCAATTTGGGAATACTCTCATCATTAATTGTAGCGCCCAAAGCACAGGGTGCATAAATATCATATTCGATATCAAATATTTCATTTGGGTCTATCACTTTGGCGCCGTGATTATCCACGGTTTCTTTTAATTTTTTTTCGTCAATATCAGAAATTAAAACTTCGGCACCAGCCTTAGTAAGATGTTCCACTAGGTATTGACCTACATGACCCACACCTTGCACCAATATTTTTTTACCACTAAGGGAATCACTTCCCCACTGTCTGTTAGCACAGGATTTGATACCTACAAAAGTTCCATATGCCGTAAAAGGCGACGGATCGCCACTACCGCCCATGTATTTCGGAATACCCGTCACATGCTTTGTTTCCATATGGATATATTCCATATCCTTGGTGCTTGTGTTTACGTCTTCGGCGGTAATATATTTTCCACCCAACGAATTCACGAACTTACCGTAACGACGCCACAAGGCTTCACTTTTAGTAGCCGGGTTTCCAATAATAACAGCCTTGCCACCTCCTAAGTTTAAGCCTGAAATGGCTGCTTTATACGTCATACCGCGTGATAAGCGCAAGGCATCTGTTATGCCAGCAGCTTTGGTTGCATAATTCCACATACGGGTTCCGCCCAAAGCAGGTCCTAAGGTAGTATCATGAATCGCAATAATGGCGTTCAAGCCAGTGTGCTTATCATGACAAAGTACTACTTGCTCATGTTCTAATTCTTCTATTTGATCGAATACTGATTGCTCCATAATGTCATATTATCGGGAGCGCAAAATAAACCAATTTTAGTCGGTTTTATAGGATGAAAGACAGATTTAATCTGTCAATCCATCGAAGTTCAAGCCTTTTAATTGAGCGCCTAATAAGGTTTCTGTGGGTTTTTTATCTTGTCGGTTCCCTTTGTTAGGATGGCTGGACTTAGAGCGGCCTTCTTTTCTTCGTTGATCCCGTTCTTCTTTGCGCGCAGCTTCGCGCTCTTCTCGCTCTTTGATTAATTCAGGATTGCGTTCTTCGGCTCGTTTTTGCTGATAAAATAATCGACCCCGCTCCTTTTTATCTACATCAATTTTTGCTTGCACATCATCAATCTTCTTTTGGACTTTTGCCAGATTAGCTTCAGCTTCTTTTAAAATATTTTCATAACGCTCTTGACTTTCAAATGCATTTACACTGGGTGCAATATTTTCTAATCGTTGCTTAGCATCCGCAACGACTTCTTTTTCTATATCGAGTTCTTTTTTTAGCTTATTAATAAAGCCAATGTTTTTTCCAATTTTATTATTTACAGCTTCCATCAAATCACCACGTTCTGCATCACGCACAGCATCTTTTCTTTCATAAAAATGCTTCTTGGCATTAATGAAAATTTCCCATTGCTCATTGGCCAATTTACGCGGTGCGTATCCAACCGCTTTCCACTCTTCCATCAGCTCATGAAACTCTTGGGTTCCTTGCTCAAAATCATTGGTTTCTTTCAACTCGGTGGCTCGTTGAGCCAGGGCCGTTTTCTTGGCTAAATTGTCGTCTAACTCTACTTTGCGTTTTGCAAAATGGTTTTTCTTATTCGTAAAAAAATGATTGCGCGCTTCATTAAAACGCCCCCAGACATCCTCACTTTTATCTTTGCCGACACCACCCGTTTTTTTCCAAGCTTCCATCAGTTCATTCATTTTCTCGGAAGTCTTGTTCCAGTCTTGGCTATCTTTTAATGCTTCGGCTTGCGTAATTAAAGCTTCTTTATCACGAAGATTAGATTCTAAATTTTCAATCAATTCATCATAAAACTTTTGCTTGCGTGCATAAAAATAATCCTTGGCGGCATTGTACCGCAACCAGAGTTCCTCACTTTTATGACGAGGCACAGGACCCACTGCTTTCCAAAGCTCAAAAAGCTGACCATACGTCTCTGTTGTTTTTCGCCAATCTTCGCTTTCTTTTATCCCTTCTGCTCGCTCACACAATTCTAGTTTTTTTGAAAGATTGACCATCAAGTCTTTTTCAAACTCTTTATGGTGTTGTGACTTCTGAATAAAAAATTCATTAATCAGTTCTTCCAATTTCTTTTTTAGTCCTTCATCTTCTGGATGCGGTACTTGTGGCAAATCGCCAAACGACTTCCGAATTTCAGTGAGTTTTGCCGTGGCCTCTTTCCAGCTTTCTGGCTCCTTGATAGCAGCCAATTGTTCACAAAGGGCTGTTTTAGATTTAATAACCTCTAGCACACGCTCTTCTATCTTTTTTTCTATAGTATCTATTTCGGCAAATAAGACATCAAAATCACCAATGGCTTTGGCTTTGCTGAAATAATTTTTCTTGCGAGAAAGTTTTCCCGCTAGGCGAGTAATTTCTTTTTCTTCTTCGAATGCTTTTTTAAACTCTTCCCATTCTTTCAGTATGTCATCATACTTCAACAGTAAGGTTTGTAAAATCGTTTCTTGGGTAGTTTCATCTACTTTAGCCAACTCTCGTTGTTTAAAGCGTTTTGTTTTTTTCAGAAAAACAGTTCCCTCTTCTATCGTATAAAAATCTTGCGAACTCATGTAAGTATTGTGTCTAACAAATATACGGAAAAGGTGGCGTATTATTTATTGAAGACGTTAATGCAAATTGAACTTTACTAAACAAAAACTAGAAAGCAGGAAGACCTAAAAAGCTATACATTATAGTTTCTTACTGCAATGATTTTTAATTAGAATCATTGCTTCACAAATTTTTTCGTTTGCAGTCCTTTTTGTGTTTGCACTTGCACAAAGTAAATACCCTCGGGCCAACTGTTACAATCTATTTCTAGTTCAGAACTTCTTATCCGTTGGCGCAATATCCGCTTGCCACTAGCATCTAAGATCCTCACTTGTGGCTTATCCGCTCGGCGATAATCTAATAGCTCCAGTTGCAGTTTATCGCTTGCCGGATTTGGATATAACCTAAACAATGAAGAAGATGTAGATTTCTTTACATTATTTATTGACAATGGAGCTTCTACTAATTGTAATAAGAAACTAACATCATCAATTGTACTATCACAACTAAAAGTATTTATCGGCACTGCCATCTGATGTTTGGAAAGTCCCAAAGCAAACAGCTGTTGATTCATTGTAAAAAAACTATGAATATTTTTAACTGAAGTTTGATTAAAATTTATTTTCGATGTTAAGTTCGCTTGATTGTCAATCGTTCCTATTAAAATTTTATTGGCACCATTCACAAAAACAGAATCAAAATCCCCGCCGCCTACAATAGTGCGCATCGCAAACCACAGTTCATTATTATGCCAAAATGCATCTTCATAATGCGTTTCATATTGTGGATAGATCCCATAACTTTTGCTACCATA
>CAYMFF010000010.1:36344-54401 GCA_964389575.1 uncultured Chitinophagaceae bacterium | reverse complement strand
TTCGTCCACGCAGAGTCTCTCGAAGAGGACTCTGCGGCTAAACAACAGACTACTGCGGAGACTATTTTTCACCTACTTCAACCGCTCAATAATCCAGCCACCACCTCTTACGGCATTGTAAACTTTAAATCGTTTATCGCTCTTTTTTGATATTTGTCGGCAGATTACGTTGGGTGTTTTGCCTTTCCACTTAAATATTTCTCGGCTTACTTTGATGCCTTCGCCTACTTCCATTTCTATAATGGCGGTGCGTACCGGGTGACGGTAACCTGTGGCGTGCTTTTCTTCGGCGGCTAATTGTTCTGCGGTTAGTTTTTCTATGGCTGGCATGGTCTATAAGGTTGTTTTGATGGTTAATAATGGTGTTTTGATGCTCTTTAAGCTTGTTTGAATATACAACTTTTTTATTATATAGATCATTTTGGCTATTCTGAAGATAATTTAAAGTATTTTGACGATAATTATAGGTTATTCGATGCTCGTTTTGGATAGTTTTTAAATGACTAATAAGTATTAATAGATAATTATAGAGATATCATAGATAATTATGGATATTTCGAAGATAATTTTGGCTAGATTGTAGCTCATTTTGGTGATACTTAATGAGCATTGAAGTGTGCTTAATCGTTATTGAAATGTGCTTGGTCGTATTTACGCTACATTTTAAAGATAACCAACAAACCCACTAGCACAAAAAAAAGCACAGAACAAAAAGGTTCTGTGCTTTTTTATATTCTACGGTAATAGTTCTATTTAGCTATCATCAATTTAGACACTGATACAACATTATTATTTGTAATTTTTACTAAATAACTACCCGTTGCAAAACTTTTCAAATCTATATGTTGATTTAAAATATCCTTGTTACTATTAATTTCTGTGCTCATTAGTTCGCTACCCAGCATATCATAAATTCCTATTTGAACCGGACCACTCACTTGTAAATCAGAAGTAATTTGTAAGGTGTTTACCGCAGGATTAGGATATAAAACATAACGAATTTCTACTGGCATTAAACCATTGGCAGCAGCTGACTTTGTTTCAAGCTCATCACAACAAATTGTTTCGGTAATTACCTTAGTTTGTAATGCACCAAGAAATACTCTTTTCTTTTTTGTCTTGTTGTTATGAACATATTCAATCTTAATCAAATCATTTGGCTCATGCGCTTTGATGATTTGCATAATGTGCAATCTTCCCTTTACTGTAATTCCGTCAATTTTAGTAATTACATCTCCAATTGCTAAGTTGTTTCTCTCAGCTGATGTATTCGGCACAACTTCCAGAACTTTTGCATGTGTATGATTATCAGCCGTAATTATACGGACGCCCAAAAAAGCCCCAGTTTCAACTAGTTTTTCTTGCGTACAGGTTTTTTTACAATTTGATAAGTCTTGTGCAAAGCTTGAAGTACCCAATGCAACGAATAAGAATAGTAGTAGTAGTGTTTTTTTCATGTTCTTTATTTATTAGGCTATCAAACTTACCTTTTAATTATTGTAAAAAATCCGTATTGGCTTATTACAAGATTTTATTAACTTACTGATTTAAAACTAATTAAAAGCATTTTCACCTTTGAATGAACTTTTTCATTGTATCAAAATGGTTTTACAGTACAAATCAATTCAAGCTTTGAGCACAGCTGAATAATTTTGATTAGTCAACTAACTATTAATCAGTATTTTACATTAAAATGACGCTTTTAGGGCAACGTTTGGCATGATTCTTTCGTCTTTATAAAGTATGAAGCGAATATTTATTATAATGAGCATCCTTTTGGGAGTAATGCTATTAGGCGCTTGCAACAAGAAAAGAACACCCGAAAACTGCCGTGAAGTGATTAAATCGGATTGCATCTGCCCAACTGTGGTAGATCCTGTCTGTGGCTGCAATAATGTGACCTATGGCAATTCCTGCGAAGCAGAATGCCATGGAATTGACGATTATACGCCAGGGGTTTGTAAGTAAACGAGAGTTTCTGACTTTCGACTAACAGTTTCTCTTTAATTTGCGTCTCTAGCTAATATGAAAAAACTTCTTTTAGCAACTACCTTTTGCAGTATCCTCTTAGGTAGTTGTCATTATAGAGACTATCCTACCGAAATCGAGGGCTATGCTCCCATTTACATGGAAGAAAGCGATCAGTATAATATATCTATTGCAGAAGCTCAAGCCTATGAAAACCCAGGTAAAATCTATAAATATGGTAATTACACGTTTCAGATGGATAAAGGCAAAGGAATTCATGTAATAAATAGTACAAATCCAGCAATACCTCAAAAAATCAAGTTTATTAAAGTTCCTGGTTGTACAGATATTTCTATTAAAGGCACCATGCTATACGCGAATAACTTTAGAGATTTAGTTACCCTGAACATAGGTGATATTTATAACAACAAAGTTTCAGTTAGTCACAGGAATAAAAATGTGTTTCCAGCCTCATTAGATGGCACACCTCCTGAAGAAAATATTTATTTCGAATGCGTTGATAATTCCAAAGGCATAGTTGTTGGCTGGGAGAAGAAGACCTTACAACACCCTAAATGTTACAGATAATGAGAAAGTTACTAATTTTAATCGTTTTGATAGGTTCATTGGGTTTTTCATCTTGTGAAAAATCGGCTAGTGTCAATAATGGTGGCTCATCGAGTGGGCAAGGTGGCTCTCTTGCTAGATTCACTATCGTAAATAATCATTTATATACGATAGATAATCAAAATTTAAGTGTCTTCGATGTCACGAACGCCGGAACACCTGTTTTTAAAAGAAATGTTGCGATTGGATTTGATATAGAAGCCTTATTTCCATTCAAGGACAAGTTGTTCATAGCCTCTCGTTTTGCAATGTATATCTACGATATATCTAATCCTGAACTTCCTGTTCAAGAATCAGAAGTGCAACATTTTACAGGTTGTGACCCAGTAGTGGTCAACGATAGTATAGCATTTTTAACCATTCATGGTGGAAATTCTTGTGGATCTACCATTAATCAGCTGAATACTTATGATATTACTAATGTAAAAGCGCCCATATTGCTCAGTAGCACGCCTATGACCAACCCTTATGGCCTCGGATTAAAAGATAGTATTTTATATATATGTGATAATGGTGCTGGTTTGCGTGTTTTAAATGTAAAAAACCCATATAACATAATAGAAATCAACACATTGTCCGAAGATAATTATTTGGATGTCATTCCAAGTGGTAATTTGCTCATTGGTATGCTCAGCGATGGAATCGCCTTTTTAGACATTTCGAACCCTGCTTTACCACAAAAATTAGCTGATATTAAAAATTAGGAATGTGGATAGTGGAAAATAGCTTGAAAATCCTTGTTTTTTTTCATATTCCCGTTACATTTGCACTCCCGAAAAAATCGGGACATTAAAAAATCTAAGAATATAGTATGCCAACTATTAATCAGCTCGTTCGCAAAGGACGAAAAGTAATTAAAACAGCTTCTAAAAGTCGTGCATTGGATTCATGTCCACAAAAGCGTGGAGTTTGTACTCGTGTTTATACTACAACACCAAAGAAACCAAACTCGGCATTACGTAAAGTAGCCAAAGTTCGTTTGACAAATAAAACTGAGGTAATTGCCTATATTCCAGGTGAAGGTCATAACCTTCAAGAGCACTCTATCGTATTGATACGTGGTGGTCGTGTAAAAGATTTACCAGGTGTGCGTTATACTATCCTTCGTGGAGTATTAGATACAGCCGGTGTGAAAGATCGTAAACAAAGCCGTTCTAAATACGGAACTAAAAGAGAAAAAAAATAATAGCGAATCGCTCTAACTAATTTGTAATGAGAAAACAAGCAGCAAAAAAATTACCCTTAGCACCGGATCCAAAATTTGGAGACAAAACGGTAACACGCTTCATCAACTGTATGATGTGGGACGGCAAAAAAAGTATCGCACAAAAGATATTTTATGATGCCATGGATAAAATAACAAAAGACACAGAGGAAGAAGGTTATGAAACATGGAAAAAAGCCGTGGTAAACGTAACTCCTGAAGTAGAAGTACGTAGCCGTCGTATTGGTGGTGCTACTTTTCAAATTCCTACTGAAGTTCGTCAGGATCGTAAATTGTCTTTGAGCATGAAATGGATTATACGTTTTAGCCGAGAGCGAAACGGAAAATCTATGGCTGAAAAACTAGCTAACGAGTTAATCGCAGCTTCAAAAGGCGAAGGAAACGCCGTAAAGAAAAAAGAAGATACGCATCGCATGGCCGACGCGAACAAAGCATTTGCCCATTTCGGCAGATAGTCAGATATTGAAATACTACTTGGATCAAGCTCTTCTCACGAAGAGCTTTTTTCATCCTATGATATCAAAAACCTATAAATTGTAATGTGCGTGAACAACGATTTTATTGAACATGAAAAAAAATCAGGAAACATGGAAGGTTTCATTCTGAACATTACATTTGTAACCATATGACTTTCGTTTCACTTACATCTGATTTTGGTACAGAAAGTCAACACCCTGGTATTTGCCAACTTATTATTCAGCAACTAATACCAAATGCTCGTATCATTAATGTGAGTCATGACGTGAAGCGGTTTAGCATTGGGGATAGTATTTATCATTTCAACAGTGCGCTACCTCACTTTCCTGCTAATTCCGTTCACTTCTTACTCAGTAATTTATACGGCCATGCGAATCAGCAATTTTTATATGCTTTCGAAAACGAACAACATATTTTTGCTCCAGATAATGGCAGTTTACCATTGTTATTTGGCGAAAGGGCTTTTGAATTATTTAAAATTAAAAACAAACCAACCGACACCTTAGTGCCAAGCGTCATTCGCTTTTTATCCGAAACTGCCAAATCTATACTTGCAGGGCATAAAGATGAAATTGAGTTACTAGACGCGGAAAATATTGTACAAGAGAAAGAACTCAGTAGTATTTTTAATCCTGATGATATAATAGCTCGCGTATTGCACATTGACCGTTTTGAGAATATTATTTTAAACCTTCGTAAAGAAGAATTTGAAGCGCATCAAAAGAATAGAAAATTCGTTATTCAATTTCCTAATGGCGATGAGATTAATACGATAAGCCAACATTATAATGATGTAAAATATTTGGATAAAGTTGCTTTTTTTAATGCAAGCGGCTTGCTAGAGGTTGCCGTTAATCATTCTAATGCAGCTGGGCTATTTGGTTTTAAGCCTCATAACGATATGCTTAATTCTTATAAAAATATTACTATTAAATTCTCATGATTCGCATTGTAAAAATGACCTATGATCCATCACATTGTGATGACTTTCTAAAACACTTTGAAGTTATTAAAGAGCATATTATAGCCATGCCTGGTTGCAATGAACTTCGCCTGCATCGTGATCTTGAAAATCCTTGCATTTTCTTTACGTATAGCCATTGGGAAAACGATGAAGCCTTGCAACACTATCGCAAATCAGAATTATTTACTAAAACTTGGACTTTGGTCAAATCTTGGTTTAGTGAAAAGGCAATGGCATGGAGTGTAGATACTATCTTTGAAGGAAGGTGAACATTTATCCATCAGATAAGCTTTCTGAGGTTCAGGAATTAATCTCTAAGTACGATCCTAATCATTGCTATTTACTTTTTGATAGCAACACGATAGAATTTTGTGATCCTATAGTTCGCAGACTTTTTCCAGAACTCGCTTCTTGCCAAAGAATTATTATCCCTGCGGGAGATCAATATAAAACCCTAGAAAAAGCGACTACTATTTGGGATTTCTTAATTGAAAATGGCGCTTCACGAAACGCGTTACTGATAAATATAGGAGGTGGAATGATCACTGATATTGGTGGGTTCTGTGCGGCAAATTACAAGCGAGGCATTGATTTTATTAATATACCAACCTCCTTATTAGGAATGGTAGACGCAAGCGTTGGTGGCAAAACGGGTATCAATTTCAAAAATGTCAAAAATCAGCTAGGCGCATATGCAGATGCGAAATCTGTGTTTATTCATCCCGACTTCTTAAATACACTACCCCGCAATGAACTTCACAGTGGACTCGCTGAAATGATTAAACACTTATTACTTTCAGAAGAAAAAGCATTAGAATACATCCTAAAGTATAAAACGATTCAAGATTGGATTGGCGAGACTTGTATCATAAAAAATATTGATTTTAAACTATCTATTGTAAAGCAAGACTACCATGATACGGGTATCAGACAATGTTTAAACTTTGGCCACACCATGGGTCATGCCATTGAGTCATTGTCACACGTTCGCAAAACACCTTTGTTACATGGAGAGGCTGTAATTCTTGGAATGATTGAAGAACTCAAACTGTCCGAAAATCGCTTTGGTACTCCCGTTGAAATTAGACAGGTGTTAGAGGCGGTAAAAAAGAAGTATTTTCCGTTTTTAAATTTTACTTATAAATTTGAAAAACTGGTTCCATTTTTAAGTCAGGATAAAAAAAATGATGACAGCCTTCGCTTTAGCTTACTGGCTACAATTGCAAAACCTAAATTACAGGTAAAAATTAGCATGGAAGAATTAAGAAATGAATTGGCATAAACTAACATATAACCCAATTAATACAGCGCTTCCCTCTATAAAATTACCAGCCTCTAAAAGTATATCCAATCGCTTATTGATTCTGCAATATCTGTCAAAAGAAACAATTCGTTTGACTAAACTTTCAACAGCAAATGATACGAAGGTCTTGGAGGCCATCTTAAAAAATGAACAACTTCCCAATGAGATAGATTGTCAAGACGCAGGAACTGTATTACGCTTTATCACTGCTGTTTGCGCTTCTCGAGCTAAAAAAAATTTCCAAGTCAGCGGTACCACTCAGCTAATGAAACGTCCTATGACACCTTATATCGAAGCTTTAAATAAATTAGGTGCCGATATCCAATGGAGTGAATCATCGAATCAAGCAGTATTAAAAATCAAAGGCGACGAACTTAGCTCGGTTCCTTTGGAAATAACAGGCAACCTTTCTAGCCAACTAATCAGCGGATTATGTCTTATCGCTTCCGAAATAGAAAACGGTTTAGACTTACTCATTACCCCCCCTATTTTATCAGTTCCTTACATTGAAATAACCTTACGATTGCTCAGAAAATTAGGCATTAAAAGCTCTTTTGAAAACAACAGAATAAGAATAGAGCAACAAGCGTTAAAAAGCCAATCTATTTCCGTTGAAGCAGATTGGAGCAGTGCATGTTTTTTCTACAGTCTGTTGATTTTATCTGATAATTTTAAAGTACTACACTTGCTTGGCCTAACAAGCCAAGACATCCAAGGTGATGCTAAAATCCAAGATTTCGCATTACTGTTCGGAATTAGAACCACATTTGATAAACAAGGTGCTACATTATCCAAAAGTGTAGCAGTGAATATTCCATATGAACTAGATTTAAAAGATTACCCCGATTTGGCGGTTCCGCTTTTAACCGCTTGTGCTTTCAAATATCCATCAGTTACTTTCTGCGGATTGAACCATCTCCAATATAAAGAGAGTAACCGAATCCAAGCACTTAAAGAAAATTTAGAAAAATTTGGCATTACCTTAATAGATGATGGAGGTCAAATTTCTTTTAAAAAAGACCAACTAACACCCACGAGAACCTCATTCAAAATAGATACTTTCCAAGACCATAGAATTGCCATGAGTTTCGCTCTGACAGCTGTTTTAGGCCACAATATTGAGTTAAATGATGTCCAGTGTATAGCCAAGTCTTTCCCTGATTTTTTAACTGAAATTGGCAAACTAGGTATTGGCCCAGCTAATTAGATTATTTAACGCCTTTTAGCCCGATAACTCTAGGTCAAATAATTATATTTGTCACCTAATCCTCTAGTGAATATGAGCTATAAAAAATTGAATAATATTACAGGTTGGGCTGTTTGCATCGTTGCCTGTTTAGTGTATTTATTAACCATGGAAGGAACCATTAGTTTTTGGGACTGCGGTGAATTTGCTGCAGGCGCGGTAAAACTAGAAGTGGTTCACTCTCCAGGTGCCCCACTCTTTCTTTTAATCGGCAGGTTCTTTGCCATTATTTTTGGAAGTGGTAATGAACACATTGCCATTAATGCTGTTTCTGCATTATCTAGCGGATTTACCATTTTATTCTTATTCTGGACGATTACGCACTTTGCCCGCCGCATAGCGTTGCGTCGAAGCGATGATAATACAGTATCGAGTAATGCAACTGTAGCTATTATGGCTTCAGGAATTATTGGCGCATTGGCTTATACATTCTCAGATACTTTTTGGTTTTCGGCGGTTGAGGCTGAGGTATATGCAATGTCTTCTTTGTTGACCGCTCTTGTATTTTGGGCGATATTAAAATGGGAGGACAAAGTTTCTGAAGGATCACAAGTAGCGGACCGCTGGATTGTTTTTATTGCATTCGTAATTGGGTTGTCTATAGGAGTTCACTTATTAAACTTATTAACGATACCGGCCATTGTAATGGTTTATTACTTTAAGAAAAGAGAAGTTACCACACTGGGTACCTTAATTGCTT
The DNA here is from genome assembly GCA_964389575.1 of uncultured Chitinophagaceae bacterium. Lineage (GTDB taxonomy): Bacteria > Bacteroidota > Bacteroidia > Chitinophagales > Chitinophagaceae > JAGNRR01. The sequence goes on along the minus strand of CAYMFF010000010.1, from coordinate 45,891 downwards.
TTGCCATAGGTTGTGCTATTACAGGAATTGTTCAAATTGGAGTAATTCAATACATACCTAAAATTTGTTCTGCCTTTGATGTGTTCTTTGTAAACTCTCTGGGTACGCCATTCAACTTTGGTGTTTACTTCGTATTGCTTTTATTAGGTGCTATTTCAGTGGTTTTGTTGCTGGTTGCCAAAAAGAAAAATAAATACTTTTTACACTTAGGAACACTTAGTTTCATTTTCATTTTAATTGGTTATTCTTCTTACTTCCAAACCGTTATTCGTTCAAATGTGGAAGTTCCTATTGACATGACAAACCCAGATAATGCAGCCGCCCTGGTTGACTATCTAGGCCGTTCTCAATATGGAAGCATTCCTCACTTGTCCGGACCTGACTTTACAGCAGGAAGTCCAATTTCTGCTAAAGAAGGTGGTATGCAATATTGGAAAGGAGAAGAAAAATATATTGAGCTTGGTAAAAAACAAACTGATTATGTTTATCGTGCTGACAAAACAAGAATTTTCCCACGTGTATGGGATGGAAACAGCGAAGCTCACATTCGTTATTACCAAAACTATTTAGGATTAGCAAAAGGAGAAGACCCGACAGCTAAGGACAATTTGGATTTCTTCTTTGGATATCAAGTAAATCAGATGTGGTGGCGTTATTTCTGCTGGAATTATATTGGGCGTCAAAATGATTTTCAAAATATAATCGGCGAGCCACAAACTAGTAATTGGCTATCTGGTGTAAAATTCATTGATAAAAATATTGCAGGCCGTGGAGATGTTGATGTAGCTCCAGAAATGTATTCTGAAAGTAAAGCTAGAAATGAGTTTTATTTCCTTCCTTTCATTTTAGGATTTTTAGGATTGTTATTCCATATCCAATATGACAAGCGCAATGCATTCGTCGTTGGATTGTTATTCTTCTTTACTGGTTTAGCCATTGTTATCTATCTAAACAATACTCCGATGCAACCTCGTGAGCGAGACTACGCTTATGCAGGTGCTACTTATGCCTTTGCTATTTGGATTGGCCTTGGAATGCTGATGGTACAAGATTGGTTACAAAAATTCTTAAAAGGCCGAATGGGAACCTATGCCGCTTTTGCAATTTGTTTATTGGCAGTTCCAGTATTAATGGCGTTCAAAGGTTGGGATGACCATGACCGTTCTGATAAAACATTGGCTAGAGATACGGCAAGAAACTATCTTGCTAGCCTAGACAAAAATGCAATCCTTTTCACTGAAGGTGATAATGATACTTATCCATTGTGGTATGCACAAGAAGTTGAAGGGCTTCGAACGGATGTAAGAATTGTAAATTTGAGTTTGTTAGGTATTGATTGGTATGTAGACCAATTGAATAATGCCACTAACGACAGCAAGCCAATACCCATGATTTGGAAACCCGAAGATTACCGCGGCAACTACTTGGGACAAGCACGCTATGTTGCTTCCGACCGAATAGATGCTAATGCTTTCTATCCGCTGACGGAAGTTCTACAATATTTAAATCAAACCAAAAAAGCAGTTGGACCAACTGCATTACCGATTAAGAATTTCAGCATTCCAGTGAATAAAGAGAACATTCAGAAAAGCGGTATTTTAGCTGGACGTGATTCTTTATTACAAAACGCTCCGGATCAAATTAATTTCAAACTACCAAGAGATTATGCGTTGAAAAATGATTTGGCTGTATTGAATATACTGGCCGCCAATGATTGGAAACGACCTATTTATTTCGCTAATTCTATTGATAGAAATCACTACGAAGGTCTGGGTGAGTATCTAGAATTAGAAGGATTAGTATTCAAATTAGTTCCTAAAAGAACGCCCGGTTCCAACACCCAGAATATTTTATCATTCAATGAAAAGAAATGTATTGATTGGGTATTGAAAGATTTAAAATTTGGAAACGCACATAAAGGAACTGTTTATTATAACCAAACTAACAGAAGAATGTTGAATGGCATCAGAATTGCTACTTTTCAAATTGCAGAAAACCTTATCCGCTCGGGCAAGAAAAAAGAAGCCACTCAGGTTTTAGATCACATGATGAAAAATATTCATCCAGGTTCGTATCCTATATCCATTACTCAAATGGATAATGCCTTACTTTTTGTTTGTGACAAGTATATAAAAGCAGGCGCTACCAAACAGGCAAATGAACTAGCAGACAAATTAATTGACTACACTAGAAAACAGGTTAAGTATTTTAATACATTGAAAAAGCAAGACCAAGGACAGAACTCTCGAACCTTTGCTGATACAGACTTCTGTAGAAACGGTCTGGGCTACCTTGTTCAGTCTGCTTCCATTAATAACATGAAGCCGTTAAGCGAAAAGTTACAAAAGATTTTGGCTGAAATCAGCACAAAACTTCCTAACCCACAGCAAGCGCCACAGAGATAAAAGATGAGTTATATAACGAACATTGGCGATAAAAAAATGAATATTGAGCTTGATAATCAAGAAGCTCAATTTGATGGTAAAAATTATACCTTATCATCTAATAATTCGAATATTGTTCGAATAAAAGATGAGGAAGGGAATGTGCAAGAAGCAATAATTCAACATATAGACAGCGATAAGAAAAAAGTAAAACTCTTATTAGCTCAAAAAGAAATCGTGGTTGAAATCCTGGATCCAATTGATCAAAAAATGTTGTCTTTGGGTATTGACACAAAAAAACTATCTAAAGCTAAAAATATAAAGGCTCCCATGCCAGGATTAATATTAAAAACATTGGTACAGGAGGATCAAACTGTTAAGGCAGGTGAGGCGCTCTTTATTCTTGAAGCTATGAAGATGGAAAATGTTTTTAAAGCACCCGATGATGTAATCATTAAAAAAATTCTAATACAAGAAGGTGAAACTGTTGATAAAAATCAAGAGCTAATCACTTTCTCTTAAACTACACAAAATGAAAAACTCACTACTACTCATCATTACACTTCTTTTCTTAGGGAGTGGAACAACGATGGCACAAACGAACAAAGGAAGTTATTTATACCTAGAGGTAAACAAAAACTTACCCGTACAAGTCAAACTAAATGACAAAATTGTACCCAATAAACGGAAAGGGTATATTATTATTCCAAAAATTGCGGAAGGCAAGAACAAATTGGAATTCAACTTTGATAATCCAAACTTCGAATCTCACACTTTTCAGATTCAAAACGACGGAAAGCGATCTATGGGATTAAAACTGATGCGCGTTCGGGATAATAAATTTGTTATTCAAGATGTCGTCAATAAACGAGTTATCTCTGATAATAATGCAGTGAATGCGGATCCTGTAGTAGTTAAGAATGATGCAGGTAAAACAAAGCAGAATCCAAACACGGTGGCAAAAACTGAACGCTCCACTCCAGAAAGAGGAGTTATTAAAGTCTATCGAGCTGAAGATATTGAGAACAAAAATAACCCAAGAAAGAAACCAAGCATTTCGTTTAAAAAGAGAACAAAACCTGTCCTATCCAAAAAACAAGTTGTAACTCCTGAAAAAACAATAACTACGGAAAAACCAAAACGAGTGTATGCAATGTACCGCTATCGCAAGCCCATGAATAATATCACTAGTAGCAAACGGTATAAAAATTATAACAAAGCCAAGAGAGAGAGACGAAAAGCTGCAAGAAAGACAACGGGTGAAAAGAAAACTACAATAAATAATAAGATAGCAGACAATTCTTCAAGAGTCGAACTCGAAAACCAGAAAAGACGTGAAGAACTAAAATTGAAAGAGGCGAAACTTAAAGAGGCAAAACTTATTGAACGAGAGAAAAGAGCGCAAGCAGAAAAGCTTCAATTAGAAAAAGAAAGAATTGCTAAAAGACAAGTTCGTGACCAAAAACGTATAGAAGCGAAAAAGCTAAAAAAAGAGAAAAGACTGTTAGCTGAAAGGAACCGTATCGAACAAGAAAAACAAGAGCAACAAGAAACCATACGTTTGCAAAGAGAAAAAGCAGACCGTAAAAAAATCCGAGAAGAGAAACGTTTGCAAGCCTTGCGTGCCAAAGAGATAAAAAAAGAAGTAATAGCGGATAGAACAGAGACAAAAACGGTTAAACTTAAAAAGAACAAAAAATCAACCGATGCTAAGCGAGGAATAGAAAATCAAAAAGTTATTAATACAGAGCCTATCTCTAATAGCAACGGTAAAACAATCCGAAATAAGGCAGACGATGAGCAAATGAAAAAATTAATCCGTTGTAATAGCACAGTTAAAGCTTCCAAGGTAGCTGATTGGACCTTAAAACTTCATAAGAAATTTGACGACGAAGCTAGAACAAACTATGTAAAAAGAAAACTAGGTGATCGATGTATTAGCACTGGCAATCTAGGTGTTGTATTGGGGAATATGGACACCCAAATCGGTCGTTATAAATTAATCCGAGTCATATACCCGCAAATTGAAGATCGTGCCAACACAGATAGGCTTTACAAGTATTTTCAATCAAAATCCTACGTAAATAAAATAAAAGAACTGAATATCAATAATTACTAATATAATTATTCTGTACCGTCCTAAAATAAAGAAGCCCTCTTGTTTAAAGAGGGCTTTTTTGTTGGTTACCCCGCCTGGACTCGAACCAGAACTGACAGTACCAAAAACTGGAGTGCTACCATTACACCACGGGGCAATCATTCCGTAAAACGGATTGCAAATATAAACGTTTTTCTAAATTGCAAAAAGAAAATGGCTACTTGTTAAGCAAAGATTTTTGCCAAGCCCAAGCAGTTTTCAGCATACTATCAGTATCATGCTTGATATCCCAATTTAAAAGGCTTTTAGCCTTTGAATTATCAGCGTAAACGGCAATAACATCGCCATCTCTTCTAGGACCAACAGTGTAATTCACGCTAACACCACTGATTTTTTCAAAAGATTTCAAAACTTCTAATACACTGACTCCATTTCCAGAACCTAGATTCAAAATTTGAAAATTAGGAACTTCCTGACCCGATAATAAATATTGTAGCGCCTTCGTATGCGCATTGGCTATATCCATAACATGGATATAATCCCGTATGCAAGAACCATCTCTGGTATCATAGTCATCGCCCCACACTGACATTTTTTCTATTATGCCCGCCGCTGTTTGCGTCACGATTGGTAAAAGGTTATTCGGCTTATCTACTCCTTGCTCTCCAATGAGCGCCGAATCATGCGCACCAACTGGATTAAAATAACGCAATGCAATTGAGCGCATTTCAGCACTATTGGCAACATCCTCTACTACTATTTCACCCATTTGTTTAGTGGCAGCATAGGCACATTCTGCTTTTTTCAATGGAGTTTCTTCTGTAACTGGCAAAGCATCAGGATTACCATACACTGAACAAGAAGAAGAAAATACAAAATTTTCTATATTGAATTGTTTGCAACATGAAAGAATATTAAAAAGAGAATCCATATTGTTATGATAATAAAGCAACGGTTTTTCAACACTTTCTGGCACAGATTTATAAGCCGCAAAATGAATAACTCCTACAATATCTTGATTCGATTGTAAAACAGAAACAACAGCATCGAGATCGCATAAGTCAATGTTATAATTTTTCACACGCTTACCGGTTATTTTTTCAATCCCGTCAAAACTAGTTTCAAAGGACCTGGAAAAATTATCTATTGAGATTACCTCAAAACCGTTTTCTATTAAATCTACAATTGTGTGGGAACCTATATACCCTCCGCCACCTGTTACTAATATTTTCTTCATGATTTATTTTTTATTTTCTATTTTTTAAAAATATTGGTCAAATTAATTCCGAAATAACTCAATCCAGACAACAGTAAAGTAGTAGCTACACCTTCATCCAAATTTCCAACAAAAGGAACAACATCGGGAATAATTTCTATTACACCCGCTGTTGGATTAATTAAATAAATAGCGCTTATTACCATCACGAGCAACACGATAATATCTTTTCCTCCTCTTTTTCTTTTGTCTTCTACCGAATTCATTATTCTATTATTTTTTCCATAGCGGTCAAACGTGAACCTTTAATATATACCCAATCACCATCTTTTGCATTCTTCGTAAACCATTCTTTCGCCTCAGTGGCTGTATCATAGTGCAAAACATTATTTTGGGTAGCACTATTTTTAAATTTTTTACCAACGGTAATTACTTCCTTCCAAGTATGGTTCAATGCAAAACGCAATACATCATTATGTTCTTCATCACAATTATCCCCTAACTCCATCATGGCGCCAAGCATGACTATTTTTTGGGCATGTGATGTATTAGCAAATGACTGCAAGGCTGCTTTCATACTTGTTGGATTAGCGTTATAAGCATCCAAAATAACATTGACACCATTCACAACTTTATGCTCCGAACGGTTATTAGTGGGCACATAAGATTCAATTGCTTCTTTAATTTTGGATAATTCAACACCAAAATATTTCCCAACTGCTACAGCCGCTAGCATATTAGCTAGGTTATAATCTCCTACCAGGTTTGATTTGATAATTTGCTCGTTTCCTTGATTTAAAACAGCTATTGAAACAAATGGTTCATGCTCGTATATTTTAGCAATATAATCACCTCTGTTTTGACCATAAGTCACTTGCGCATCGATGCCGCTGGACATCTCAATTAAATACTCTAAATCGGCATTTCTAAAAATGGTACCACCATTTTCTTTTATAAAATCAAACAATTCTCCTTTCCCTTTTCGCACTCCTTCAATTCCTCCAAAACCTTCCAAATGTGCTTTACCACAATTATTAATAAGTGCATAATTCGGTAAAGCCCATTGACAGTATGAGGCAATCTCACCTTGATGATTCGCCCCCATTTCAATTAAAGCAAAATTATGTTCATTGGTTAATTGAAGTAAGGTCAAGGGCACACCAATATGATTATTGAAATTTCCTACTGTTGCAAGAACATTATATTTTTTAGATAAAACCACTGCTAACAATTCCTTGGTTGTGGTCTTTCCATTGCTCCCTGTAATAGCTAATATAGGGAAATCAAACTGTTGTCTATGATATTTTGCTAATTCTTGTAGCGCAGTAAGGCCATCTGTTACCAAATAACATTTATCATTTAAAACATACTCTTCTTCATCCACAATTGCACCAATCGCTCCTGCTTTTAAAGCATTGTCAGCATATAAATTTCCATTGAAATTCTCTCCTTTTAAAGCCACAAAAAGTTCACCCTCTTTAAGATTTCTAGTGTCAGTTTGCACTCCTTTTGAGGCAGTAAAAATTTTATGTAATTCCGAGATAGCGTGCATATCAAGAGTAAAAATAAGAATGCCTCACTGCAAAAGTGAGGCATTCATAAATAATTTATTTAGAACAATTACTTTCTAATTTTATTACCAAAAGCTCCAAAGTAATTTCCACTTGGATTATTAAGTGAAGGACTGCCTAATCGATCCATACAACATCTGAAACCTACGTAAGGGCTTCCGTGATTGGCCTGCATGAAACGGCGTGTTCCAGGACTCATATAATAAGCACGATCATTCCAAGATCCTCCTTTGTAAACATGAGCGTTGTCATTAATTAATGTAGAGGCTGTTCTTGCATTATTTTCATTTGGATAATCATACACGTAACCACTAGTAGAATCTCCGTCTAAGAAGCTAATAACATTCGCGCCTCGATAATCTTTACGCTTTGCTTCCAACTCTTTTTGTGTAACTAAACGCTTTGGCATTCTACCCAAACTATCTTTCTCATCAAAGCTGTAGTCATCCATTGTTTTATAAGTAGTGTAAACATTACCACGGAAAGGTCTGAAATCTTCGGCATCCATAGAAGTAAATGGTCGATAAACATCCATCACCCACTCAGAAACGTTACCCGCCATATGGAACAATCCAAATGAATTAGCCTTGAAACCATAAATCGGTCCAGGGATATCAGAGTTATCATTTAATCCTCCAGCAACACCCATCATATCACCATTGCTACGACGGAAGTTTCCAAGAAACTCTCCTTGATAAGAATCTCTCATCCCATTTCTTGTTGAGTTATTATCATTCCAAGGATACACTTTACGGTCAGTAACAATTTCCTCACCACGACGTCTTTTGCTATCAGGTTCTGGATTTCTTCCAATTAATCCAAGAGCTGCATATTCCCATTCTGCTTCAGTTGGAAGTCTATAATTTGGAAGGATAATTCCATCTTCATAACGGATATTACGCTCACCACCTCCTGTAGGATCTAAATCCTTTTTCTTCTTACCCGCTAGACCTTCATATTGTCCTATGGTATAAGTTTTTGTATTAAAGTTATCATCAGAAACCTGGAAAGGATTTTTCTTCAAATAGCCTTTCTCAATAAGAATTCTCTCGTTCACACGATCCGAACGCCATTGACAATAATCATTTGCTTGATTCCAATTAACACCAACAACTGGGTAATAGTTATAAGCCGCATGACGGAAATAATATTCTACCAAAGGCTCATTGTACTGCATAGCATTTCTCCAAGACTGTGTATCAGGCAATGCTTTTGCATATACCTCTGGATAATCCGAATAAGTTACTCTTCGCAACCAGTATAAGTATTCACGATAGTGTACATTTGCTACTTCTGTTTCGTCCATAAAGAAAGAAGAAACAGTAACACGCTTTGGACGGTTATTATCTTCATAACCCAATTGCTCCTCAGTCTGCCCCATAGTGAAAGTTCCACCTTCAACGAATTTGAGACCAGGACCAACATATTGACCTTCGTAACTTGGTACTTCAAAACCTCCAAGTTTTTTATCGTTATAATTCCACCCGGTTTTAGACGAAACCATATTGCTCGATTTTTTACCACAGGAAGCAACTAAAAAAACCGCTAACAGTAGTAAAACCGGTAATCCTAAACTATTTTTCATAAGACTTTTGTTCATTTTTCTATATATCCAATTAGGTTGTGATTTCTACCACAGAAATCACCTCACAATGATAAGACAAAGCTATGATATAAGCAATAAAGAATTAAATTTATTTTACTTAGTATTAACTTATTTCAAGCGGTATAAAGCCTGTTGCTTTGTGTCACTATTTTATAGCAGTTTTACAAAGAATTTGCTTCATATTCTTGACCTATCCATTTCAAGATGCAATTTTCATATCGTTTCCATAAATCTTTGAATTTTATTTATGAAATAAAAGGTTTTTCTCTTAACACAGATACCATATATTTGCTGTGAAACTATTGGCTTTACAATAATTGTATTAACTTACGAAAGATTTTTTAAGGTATGAAAAAAATATTAATTACACTAATTTGTTTGGTAGCTGCGACAACCTTTTTTCAAGCAAATGCGCAAACCCGCGTGAATAAAAACAAGAAAAGCAGATATTATCAAAATAACACTGATATCAAAAATGATGATGGTGGTTTCTATATAGAAGGTTTTGAAAAAGACTACGATAGAAGAAGAACTCGTAAAAAAGTTGAGCGCAAGCCAAGAAAACAAGTTTATGAGGTGAACATTAGAAGTAAAGAAAGAGTCGGTAAATATCAGGGTGAAAGAAAGGTTCAAACGGTGAAAAGAATCATGACTGCTCCGACCAAAAGAAGA
>CAYMFF010000010.1:2209-36244 GCA_964389575.1 uncultured Chitinophagaceae bacterium | reverse complement strand
CGTACGACCAAAACAAGAAGACCACTAATCAGAAGAAAAGCAAAGAATAATGTAATCCAAAACGAACGCGTAATTTATATGTCTGAAAACGAAAAAGACTATGCTACAACGGTTGTAAGAAAGCGCTATACTAGTTTGGATATCTTAGCAGACGATTTGGATGTTTCAAAGTACCAACGTCCTGTTTTTAAAGGAATCTGCGGAGAATGCGATAAAGACGTAGATGATATTATTACGAATAAAAATTTAAGTTCTTTGGAGAAAAACTATCGCTTAAAACAGTCTTACATGTTGCGCGATAAAAGGCTTAGAGAAACACTCTCAACGCAGCAGTATAAGAAATGGCATCGAATAAAGGATGAAGATGAATATCTTATTCTAACAAAAGATCCGGAGTTAATCGACGGCGTTTACAAATAGATCAATTTTAAAGAAAGCATAAAGCTCATTTCACAATGTGGAATGAGCTTTTTTAATACTGTCCAGTTGCCAACATAACTAAAGTACAGGCTTCTACCGCTTCAATTCCTTCTTTTTGTGCTAGAATTGCCAACTCTTTGTTCTCAGTTCCTGGATTGAATATTATTCTTTTAGGATTCAGACCTAAGAAATAGTCGTAAAAAGGCTCCTGACGTTTAGGGTTTAAATATAGTGTTATGGTATGGATATCTTCATAATTAACTAACTCAGTATCAATAGCTATACCACTCACATCACCTGCTCTCAAGCCATAAGATACAGTAACTACATCATGCTGGCGCAGACTTTTAATGGCTTTATTACTATATCGCTCTGGCTTAAGACTACCTCCGAATACCAATGTTTTCATCTTTCAAAAATATTATGGAATGTAAACAATAGACGCATCTTTTGATAGATAATTACGGTTATGAAATATCAACATTTACAAACTATTATAAAAAAAGTAGTAACTGTACCTCATTACTTTTATATTTTTGAAAGATATATGAAGAAGGTCGCTACTCTACTACTAACTATCTCCATTGCATTTTTAGCTCAAGCCCAGCCGGACACGGTTCGTATCTTGGTTCAAGATTCGCTTATCAAATCCACCGACCTAGACAGCGCGGTTTTATTGTCTAATGTCAATGTATTTAAAGACCCAAGATTGAATGTACTAAAAAGCAGACCCAAATTAGTTGCACGCAATGGTAAAGTCTACAATTCGCGAAAAGAAATAAAGGATGAAATCATAAAAAAAAGAAAGGCCAAGTTAGGTGTAACAGAAGTAAAAAGTTACAAAGCGATCAATCGCGGTAAAAAACGTGTGACGGGTTCTATCGTAACAAGAAAAGGTTACCGAGTAAATATTTATTCTGGTTCGAGTCGAGCCGCAGCTATTAACGCAAAAAGAAATTTCATGCGCAAGTATCGTGGCACACCATCATATATGTCTTATATAACACCGTACTTCAAAATTCGAGTAGGAAACTATGCCAGTAAAAAAAGTGCTTATCGAATGCTTCGAAAAGTGCAGGCTGCTGGATTTCCCAAATCATTTGTTGTTCCTGATATTGTGCGGATAAAAAATATTAATGTTAGATAATTCGATTCAAGAATTACTAGATCATCAACTTCAAGAATTTATTTCAATTCGAGAGCATATTCATGCCAATCCTGAATTATCGTTTGAGGAACACAATACATCTAAATTTATTTCTGAGAAGCTAACAGCCTATGGTGTTGAACACCAAACGGGGATTGCAGGAACAGGAATCGTGGGTATTATAAAGGGTAATAAGCCCGACAGCAAAGTAATTGCACTTCGTGCCGATATGGATGCACTTCCTATTCAAGAGCAAAATGCAATATCTTACAAGAGTAAGAATGATGGTGTGATGCACGCTTGTGGTCATGATGTTCATTCAACTTGTTTAATAGGCGCGGCTAAACTATTGCAAGAAACCAACGATCAATGGGACGGGACAATTAAATTAATTTTTCAGCCTGGTGAAGAAAAACATCCAGGCGGCGCCAGTCTTCTAATAAAAGAAGGAGTACTTGAGAACCCGAAACCGCAGGCCATTTTTGGATTACACGTTTACCCAAACTTGCCTTACGGAACTCTTGGATTTAAAGGTGGTCAGTATATGGCAAGTTGCGACGAAATTCATATTACAGTAAAAGGAAAAGGCGGTCACGCCGCTTTACCGCATCAAACTATTGACCCAATAGTCATTGCTTCGCAAATTATTCTCAACCTGCAAACGATTATCAGCAGAAGACATAATAACGTCAATTCACCTTCGGTATTGTCCTTTGGAAAAATTCAAGGAGGCACTGTCGGCAATGTAATTCCGAATGAAGTTCAATTAGCTGGAACGCTTCGATGTATGGATGAAGAATGGCGCAAAGAAGCTTGGAAACTAATAAAAAACCAAACAAAACAAATTGCTCAATCCATGGGTGGCGATGTAGAAATTAATATCCCAGAAGGTTATCCATCGCTTACCAATGACATAGAAACGACCCAACGGGCTCGCACTATTATGGAAAATGCGCTGGGTATCGAAAACATAAAAACCCTTAATAGACGAATGACGGGTGAGGACTTTAGTTTTTATACCCAAGAAATTCCGGGATGTTTCTTTAGATTAGGAACCAGTCACCAAGGTGATTTTGAATATCCAGTTCACAATTCCAACTTTAACATTTACCAAGATGCCATTGGAATAGGAATTCGAGCATTCTATGAAATTGCTACTAATTTTTAAATCATGAAAAAACTGTTACTTACCCTTTTCATTGGGTTGTTTTTTATCCAAGTAAACGCGCAAGAAAAAGCCAAGAAAGCTGTGCGCAACTGTTTTACTAATTATAAAGAAGCTATTTTAAATGATAAAGGCCAAGAAGCCGTTGAACATTTGTCTGTAAAAACGATAAATTATTATAATAATATTCTAGACCTGAGTTTGCATGCAGACTCTAATAAAATGGAGGAACTGAGACTTATGGATAAATTTATGGTGTTGGCTTTACGTCACAGAACACCTATTGATAAGTTACGTTCTTTTGATGGACGAAAAACATTAATCTTTGCCATAGAAAAAGGAATGATTGGTAAAAACAGTGTGGCACGAAACGAAATTGGAGAAGTTTCCATAGATAAAAATAAGGCCGAAGCACAAGCAATCATTAATAATCAACCTACTCCTATTCAGTTTGTTTTTTATAAAGAAAATGATGATTGGAAATTAGATTTAACTTCAATTTTTTCAATTTCATCCAAAGGTTTTGAACAGCTCATTAAAAGTCAAGATAAAAGTGAGAACGAATATCTTCTTTATCTGCTCGAATTAACAACCAGTATAAAAGTCTCCAATGACATTTGGAAACCGATCGGAGATAAATAAAATCTTATTTAAATATTCTCAACCTTTACTTTTCTTCAAAAGAAAATACTTCATCAGGATACTTCACAACCGATTTAGGTTTTTCTATAGCGAATAGAAATATCATTAAATAAAAAATTCCTAACCGAATAATTTCATATTGGTCTACCGGACGATGCTGCAATTTGGCTAAAGCTAAAATCCATGAAGATTCTAAGAAAACAAGCTTTACGACATCCAACAAATTTTTATTCTTCTTCATAATAAATCGAAGAAAATAGATGATTCCCAAAACAAGCAGCCCTAGAATCAACGCATATGAAGCCCACCACCAATGTTCAAGTTTGGCTAATGATCCTAGCAAAACAACAAGCCCAGGAATAAACATTAATCGACCATAAATTGTTTTGAAAAAACCACTCCGTTTAGTTATTTGATACAACCAAAAAAGACTAATTAAGACGCTGACAATACCAGCAATATTGGACATGTAACGAGGAGAATCCATAAGTAAAAAAAGGCTTCCATCTACCAAGACAGTTATAGCCATGTATAACAGATACTTTCTATTAGATGTATCTATTTTCATTGTCTCCTCAATTTGGTTTTCTATTCAGCCCAACTCATAACATAGCTATCATCTTCAATATTTTGTGCAGCTTTAGTTAGTTGTAAGGGTCGGAAAGTATCAACCATAACAGCAAGTTCGGCTGTTTCCTTTTGGCCAATACTTTTCTCCACTGCACCGGGATGAGGACCGTGTGGAATTCCTGAAGGATGTAATGTAATCATCCCTTTGGTAACATGCTTTCGACTCATAAATTCACCATCCACATAGTACAAGACCTCATCGCTATCAATATTGCTGTGATTATAAGGTGCCGGTACACTATCAGGGTGATAATCATACAATCGAGGTACAAAAGAACAAATCACGAAGTCCTTTCCGTCAAAAGTTTGATGCACCGGTGGCGGCTGATGTACTCGACCTGTAATAGGCTCAAAATCGTGAATTGAGAAAATATATGGATACTCACAACCATCCCAGCCCACTACATCAAATGGGTGATGCGCGTAATATATTGGATACTCCAAGCCTTTCTTTTTTGTTCGAATTAAAAACTCTCCGGCTTCATCTATAGGATTTAAGTCTTGCGGTTTTTTTATATCGCGTTCGCAGAATGGCGCGTGCTCCATTAACTGGCCATACTTACTTAAGTATCTTTTAGGAAAACGAATCGGTCCAAAACTTTCAACAATCAACAAACGATTTTCTTCGGTTTCAAATTCTATTTGATAAATGGCTCCACGAGGAATCACAACATAATCTCCATATTTAAAAGGAAGGTCACCATATTGTGTTTTTACTTTTCCTTTTCCTTCGTGAATAAAAATCACCTCATCGGCATCCGCATTCTTATAGAAATAATCCGTCATGCTTTCTTTAGGCGCGGCTAACGACATATGACAATCATCATTAAACAAAACACATGTTCTACTATCCAAATAATCTTTTTGCGGTTTAACACCGAAACCTTCAAAGCTTCTGTGTTTTAATAAAACATTCGTTGCAGCTACTGGCTTTACATCTTTAGGTTCTTCTACTCGAATAATTTCGGTAGGAGGATGGATATGGTATAGTAATGAATAATTAGAAGAAAAACCTTCCGTAGAAAATAATTGCTCAGAATAGAGTTTGCCATTTTCGTCTCGAAACTGCGTGTGTCTTTTGTGAGGTATTTTACCTAGTGAATAATAATTTGCCATAGCGTTAGGCAAACAAATTTACTATAATCACTCTGAAATTCAGGAACAAGAAAGGGCAATAATCTAAGAGATTCTTTCTACAGTAATTTGCTAATTACATCTTCTATGCTAATACCTTCTGCCTCAGCTTTGTAGTTTCGCACTACTCTATGACGAAGAATGTCCAGACTCACCGCTTGCACATCCTCAATATCGGGTGAGTATTTTCCATTAATTAGCGCATTGCATTTAGCTCCCAGGATCAAATTTTGCGAAGCCCTAGGACCTGCACCCCAAGAAATATACTGACGAGCAAAATCCGTACCCTGTTCATTCGGGCGAGTTTTATGTACTAAGCTAACCGCGTATTCCATTACGTTATCTGGCACCGGTACTCGACGAACTAACTCTTGGAAATATAAAATCTCTTCACCGGTCAGAATCGTTTGTAAATCTACTTTTCTATCTGTAGTCGTCTTTTTAATTACGTCTACTTCTTGTTCATAGCTTGGATAATCTAACCAGATATTAAACATAAAACGGTCTAACTGAGCTTCTGGTAATGGATAGGTACCTTCTTGCTCAATCGGGTTTTGAGTTGCCAAAACGAAGAAAGGCGCTGGCAGTTTATGTAATTCACCGCTCACAGTTATCGTTCTTTCCTGCATAGCCTCTAATAAGGCTGCCTGCGTTTTTGGAGGCGTTCGGTTAATCTCATCGGCCAAAATAATATTAGCAAATAAAGGCCCCGGGATAAACTTCATATTTCGATTCTCATCTAAAATCTCAGCTCCTGTAATATCACTCGGCATTAAATCTGGTGTAAACTGAACTCTTTTAAAATCTAAATCTAAAACATCGGAAATAGTTTGAACCAATAAGGTCTTGGCTAAACCAGGCACACCAACTAATAAACTGTGCCCATTACACAAAATGGCAATAATTACTTTTTCAATAACATCATGTTGCCCAACAATAACTTTCCCAATTTCTTGCGTTAGTTCTTGATATTTACCTTTTAGCGCATCGGCAGCTTCTACATCACTTGCGTACATATTCCTAGTTTATTTTACTTGTGCTGATTCCATCCATTTACTAATGTTTGGACAATCTTGATATTTCTTATCGATTTTAATATAAAAAGAAGGTATTCTTCTAGCTAACCAATCAAAAAGATATTTGTTCTGTTTTTGAGCTAATGCTACTTCTTGAATTTTATAATAATCATCTTTAAGGTTCGCCTTGTGCGGTTCAGTTCGAGTACGGAGATAGATAATACGAACTGTTTTATCACCTCTTGGTGTAGTGTACTCGGCAGGTTTAGAAAAGTCACCTTCTTTCATGTCCTTCAAAGCAATAGCCGAACCTGCATCCAATTGCTTCATTTCTAAAAACGAACTTCCGGTATAAGGATTAACGACCATACCACCTGTATTTTTTGATTGCTTGTCACTTGAATATTCCTTAACCGCCTCACTGAAAGTTATTTTTTTAGCCATCAACTCTGCACGAACACTATCAGCTAATTTCTCTGAAATTTTGATATCACCCGATGTCACAATCGGTTTGATTAAAATATGCCGTAAACGAGCATTTTCACCTTGACGCTGAATCATTTCAATAATATGATAACCATATTCACTTTTTACAACTTTAGAAACTTCGCCAGTTTGTAATCGAAAGGCCGCAGCCGCAAATGCCGGAACTAATTGCTCACGTTTCACGAAGCCCATATCGCCGCCATTATCTCTTGAACCAGGATCTTCACTATAAATACCCGCTTCAATATCAAAAGTACTTTCGCCAGAAACTATTTTCTTTCGAATGTCATTCAATTTGTTCTTAGCGTAGTCATCCACTTCTTTTGAAATTAAAGGAGCAAAAATAATTTGACCAATTTCTACCATGGATGGATAAAATGGCAAACTATCTTTCGGCATTTCATTATAAAACTCCTTCACTTCTTGCGGAGTAATTTTTACTTTACTCATCAACTGCTGTTGCATTCGTTGCGCTTTTAATTGCTCACGAAAAACAGGTCTATATTCATCTTTCAACTGATACACCGTTTTACCAGCAACTTGCTCCAGCTTTTTTTCTGAACCATAGTGCTGCACAAAGCTTCGGATTCTATTATCTAAATATCCTTCCAACTCTTCATTACTAATGGCAATACTATCCCGATCTGCTTGTTCGGCTAATATTTTTTGCCCCAAGGTTTGCTCCAAAATTTCACATTTAGAACTCTCTGTCATCTCAGGGTTTTGCTTTTTAGCATCCTCGAAAGCAGTCTCAACATCTGAATTTAATACGATACGGTCGCCTACTATTCCTATTATTTTTTCCAAATTTTGAGGTCCTTGTGCCCAAGAATTTGATGTGCAAAATAATAGTATGGTTATATAAAATAATCGTCTCATGATTAAGTACGCAAAATACGAATTAATACGCTAGCCACTTGCCTTTGGTAAAATCATTTAACATTCTTTTGTGCGCTTAGTCGTACCAAACAGCAACCTGACCAAGGTTCTTACGTTCGATATCTGGCACCCAACATTCCGCAACAGGATAACCCACAGGTATCAGTAAAAATGGTTTTTCATTAGAAGGACGTTCTAATAATTCAGTAAGAAAATTCATAGGACTCGGCGTGTGGGTTAGCGCCACCAAACCAGCATCATGAATCGCTGTTAACAAGAAACCACAGGCCAAACCTACACTTTCTTGAACATAATAATTTTTATGCTTTGTCCCATCTTCACCTAATTCATAACTACGCTTAAAAACAATTATTAAATAGGGAGCAATTTCCAAAAAGGGCTTCTCCCAGTCGGTACCAATGGGTTCTAAATCTTTTAACCATTCTTCACTCATGCGACCGCCATAGCTAATTCGCTCCTCTTCTTCAGCCGCTTCCCGTATTTTAGCTTTCATTTCAGGATTGCTCACCACGCAAAAAGTCCAGGGTTGTTTATGAGCGCCACTGGGAGCTGTGGATGCTGACAAAATTATATTCTCAATAACAGCCTTAGAAACCGGTTTATCCGAAAAATCACGAACACTTCTGCGCTCGTTCAACCAGTTGTGAAATTGAATTGCACGTTGTTTGGATTCATCTGCCTCAAATGTAGTTTTGGAGTAGCTTACGAACGGATGACCTTTTATGAGTTTCTTATCAGACATTGTATGAAAAATTTTATACTTTCATTGACAAATTTAAGTACTTCTTCATCGTCTATATATTGTAATGCGCTTTTATATTTTAATGATCTTTTTAAATATAATCTGTTTGTTTGCCAAAGGGCAAGTAAAGTATGAAAGTATTCCTCAAAGTAATAATGCGCTAGACTCTTCACGAGTTATGATTAATACACGGGTTGTTGATTGCTCCTTTATGACGTCGGATGAAAAAGAGGTTATTCAGTGGATGAATATTGCCAGAATGTATCCAAAGTGGTTTCTTTATTTCAGAAAAATTAAAAATACGGATCCAGTATATACCAAAACATTAATGCGCACCATGATGACCATGAAACCCATTCAAACCAAGCTCATCCCGAATAAGAAAATGTGGACTTTAGCCAATTGCCATGTGATTACTGCTGGACCCTTAGGCAAAACAGGTCATGACCGCCTTAGTCCCAAATGTAAGATGGAGATGAATGCTGAATGCATTCACTATGGTAATGGTTCAGGTGCGGATAAAGTAGCGCGATTACTAATTGATAAAGGTGTGCCTAGTTTAGGACATCGAATTTCAATTTTGAATCCTAGGCTCACAAAAGTTGGAGTCAGTCAAGGTCCTCATGGTATAAATAAGGAACGGATTATGACCGTGATAGATTTCAAACTGTAAAAATAAAAAAGCGGCTAAGAAAACTTAGCCGCTCAGTTCTAATTAAATTTTAACTATAAGGTTCGTTTAATTTCTATTTCTTCAAAGGCTTCTACAACATCACCTTTCTTAATATCATTAAATCCTTTTACGCTGATACCACACTCTTGTCCATTCACTACTTCTTTCACCTCGTCTTTATAACGTTTCAAAGCGCCAAGTTCTCCACTATAAAGAACAATTCCTTCACGTACCAGATTAATTTTATGCTCTCTTCTTATCTTACCATCAGTAACTGTACAACCGGCTACCTTACCAGTACCTGTAATATTAAATACTTCTAATACCTCAAGTTGAGCAGTAATCTTACGCTCCACTTTTGGCTCAAGCATTCCTTCCATAGCACTCTTGATTTCATCAATCGCATCATAGATTACAGAATAGTTTCTTATCTCAATATTTTCATCCAAAGCCAGTTTAGCTGCTTGAGAAGAAGGTCTCACCTGGAAACCACAAATAATCGCATCAGAAGCAGAGGCTAATAAAACATCACGCTCTGTAATTTGTCCTACTGCCTTAAAGATTACATTCACCATAATCTCTTCAGTAGAAAGTTTTTCTAATGAATCACTTAATGCCTCTACAGAACCATCCACATCACCTTTAATAATAAGGTTTAACTGTTTAAAGTTACCCAGTGCTAAACGACGACCAATTTCATCAAGCGTGATATGCTTCTTCGTTCGCATACCCTGCTCGCGCATAATTTTTTCACGATCATTTGCTTTAGCTTTTGCTTCGTTTTCATCTTCAAAAGCTTTAAACTTATCACCTGATTGTGGCGCTCCGTTAAAACCTAATATTTGAACTGGCGTAGAAGGACCTGCCTTTTCTACAGCCTGACCACGCTCGTCTGTCATAGCCTTAATACGGCCATAGTGCTGACCTGCCAACAACATGTCGCCAATGGCTACTGTACCATTTTGTACTAAAATTGTAGATACGTAACCTCTACCTTTATCTAGCGAAGCCTCTACAATTGTACCATAACCCAATCTATTTGGATTGGCTTTTAATTCTAATAAATCTGCTTGTACCGCAATTTTCTCCAACAACTCAGGAATATTTAATCCAGTCTTTGCAGAAATTTCTTGCGACTGGTGTGTACCACCCCAATCTTCAACTAAGATATTCATAGCAGATAATTGCTCTTTAATCTTATCTGGGTTTGCTCCTTCACGATCAATTTTATTAATCGCAAATATCATCGGTACTTCTGCTGCTTGTGCATGCGAAATAGCCTCTTTTGTTTGTGGCATTACAGCATCGTCAGCTGCTACTACAATTACGGCAACATCGGTCACCTTGGCACCACGTGCACGCATCGCCGTAAAGGCTTCGTGACCCGGTGTATCCAAGAAGGTAATTTCTTTACCGCTATCCGTATTTACTTTATACGCTCCAATATGTTGGGTGATACCACCGGCCTCGCCGTCTACCACTTTTGCATTTCGGATATAATCTAAGAGCGAAGTCTTACCATGATCTACGTGACCCATAATGGTGACGATCGGTGATCTTGGTTCTAAATCTTCTTCTGCATCTTCTACAACAAGTTCTTCAACCGTTTTTTCTTCTAGCTCAATAAACTCTACTTCAAACTCAAACTCTTCGGCAACGATTTCTATTAGCTCAGCATCTAAACGCTGATTGATTGATACCATTCGACCTAAACTCATACAGGAGCTGATAACATCAGTAACTTCTACATTCATTAGGCTTGCTAATTCTGATACAGAAAGAAACTCTGTTATTCTTAATACTTTTTCGCCTACATCATTGTTGGCTAATTGTTCTTGGAAGTCTTTACGTTCTGCCTTATCACGCTTACGACCTTTACGAATACTTTTCGATGGGCCCTTACGAGTATTACCTTGAACCCGATTCATCGTTTGTTTTAAACGTTGCTGAATCAATTTCGGATCAACCGTTTGGCTATCGTTCTTACCTTTTTGTTGCCACGGTTTGTTGGGTCGGTCAGAAGGTTTCCCAGTTCCACCTCCTTTAGTTGGGATACGTTTTCTTTTCTTTCGCGTGCGAGGAACTTCTTCCTTTAATTCAATTTTCTTCAGGATTTTGGGTCCTTCCAGTTTTTTAGCTTTAATGTTCTCAATCTTCGCTTCGGGTTCTTCTTCTTTTTTCTTTACGACCTTTTTTTCAACCTTCTTTTCAACTGGTTTTACCTCCTCCACTGCAGGTTTAGCATCTAAGTCAATTTTATCTTTGACTTTTAGCTTAACTGCTTCATCATTTTTAAGCGATACTTTTTCCGTTGCCTTCTTGATCTTTTTCGTTTTAGTAGCCGGTTTCTTGACCTCTTCTACCACTTTTTTAGGCTCTTCTTCTTTTTTCTTCTCTAAGTCTATTTTGTCTTTTACCTTCAGCTTTACTGCTTCCTCTTTTTTCAGAGATACTTTCTCCTTAGGTTTAGCAGGTGCTTTAGCTGGCTTTTCCTCCTCGATAGACTTTACTTGAAGACTAATTTTCTCACTCTTCTTTTTAGCGGCTTTATCTTGGGCATATTCCAACATAAGCTCTTCATACATCTCCGCCGTCAGTACCGTGTTCGGTCTGTTTTCAACTTCAAATTTTTTGTCCAATAGAAATTGCACAAGGGTATCCTTACCAATGTTAAATTCCTTGGCGGCCTTCATTAATCGTATGCCTTTGCTTGTTGCCATATTTGCTTTTTCGAATATACTCTTTTTTTATCCTTCTTCGAACTCCGATTTCAATATTTGCTTAACGTCTTTAATAGTTTCTTCTTCTAAGTCACTACGTTTTGTCAAATCCGCATCATCTAGTTCTAATACACTTTTGGCTGTATCACATCCAATTTTTACTAATTCGTCAATAATCCATTGTTCGATCTCATCAGAAAACTCAGTTAATGGTACATCGTATTCATCTTCAGTATCCACATCATCTCTGAATACTTCAATTTTATAGCCCGTTAATTCTTGCGCTAGTTTAATATTAACCCCTCTTCTACCAATGGCTAAAGAGACTTGATCGGCTTTCATAAGAACCTCAACATACTTATCTTCTTCGTCAATTTCCATAGAAGAAAGTTTAGCAGGCGTTAATGAACGCGTGATTAATAACTGCAGATTATTAGTAAAATTTATTATATCAATGTTTTCATTACGCAACTCGCGCACAATTCCGTGGATACGACTTCCTTTCATACCAACGCAAGCACCGACTGGATCTATACGGTCATCATAACTTTCAACAGCTACTTTGGCTCGCTCACCCGGAACGCGCACAATCTTTTTAATAGAAATTAAACCATCAAAAATCTCGGGCACTTCAATCTCTAATAACTTAGCCAAGAAAGAAGGATCTGTTCTTGACAAAATAATTACTGGAGAGTTCCCTTTCATTTCTACAGCTTTAACTACTGCACGAGTAGTTTCTCCTTTTTTGAAATAATCAGAAGGAATTTGCTCATATTTTGGTAGAATTAATTCATTACCATCATCATCTAAGAGCATGATTTCTCGCTTCCAAATCTGATAAACTTCACCACTTATTATTTGACCTACACGCTCTTTATATTTATCTAACAGAATATTTTTCTTCAGATCATTAATACGTGAAGCTAGCGTCTGCTTAGCAGCTAAGACTGCTCGACGACCAAAATCCTGCATTTTAATCTCCTTGTAAACCTCATCACCAATTTCATAAGTGTCATCAATTGCCAAGGCTTCTGAAAGTTTAATTTGAGTAACAATATCTTCCAACTCTTTATCTGCGACAACCTCTTTTCTGTGAAAAATCTCCAAATCACCCGTTTGGTCATTTACAATTACATCAAAGGGTTCGTCTGTCTCATACTTCTTTCTTAGAATAGTTTTAAACACATCTTCCAATACTTTTATCAGTGTAGGTCGATCAATGCTTTCCGCTTCTTTAAATTCTGCAAACGAGTCAATTAAATTAATACTTGCCATAATTCTATTATTTAAATTCTACTTGTACAGTAGCTTTTGAAATGTTGTTGATGTCTATGTTTTTCATTTTTTTCGGTAGTTTGTCCGAGGGTAAACCTCGAGAGTTTTTTCCTTTTACTTCTAATATAATTTCGTTTTCTGTTATTTCTTTTAATCTTCCTTCTATCACTTCTTCTTCCGTTGTCTTTATTTCTAATAGCCTGCCAATGTTCTTTTTATACTGTCTTGGCATTTTCAATGGTTCAGAGATACCTGGGCTGGAAATCTCCAACGAGTAATTTCCTTCTGGAAATAAGCCTGACTCATCTATTTGGTTCCGCAACGCTCGGTTAATCTTGGTGCTTTTGTCCAGCGAAAAGCCCGTGTCACTATCTATAAAGAACTTAAAATTCGCATCCGTCCCTAATTTGGAAGAAACAATAAAACAATCTGTTTCAGCTAAAATTTCTTCAATCCAACTTTCTATCTTTTCTTCTCTACTCACGACAAACATGCTATTTCAGCGTGGGCTAATAGAAAAGGGAACTAATTAGTTCCCTTTACCACTTGCTCATCTGAGCGCAAATATAGTGCTAAATTATTTATTTAACAATAAATGGCTGTCCACTTGGATTAAAGAATCTTCGCAGCGAATCTTTAAGAATTGTTGTATCATTTGAAGAGTGAGCCGCTGTGATAACTACATAATGTCGATCTCCTTTCTGTATTGTTGAAGCTTTATTGCCATAGGTTACCAATTTATCTGCTTTAACTTTAGCCGATACTTTATTATCATAAGAGATAACAGCTACATTAAACTCACCCGCCGCCGCTCTTGGCGCAGGTGTTGCAGACGCTACGTCTTCTCCCCCACCATCGCTACTCGCTTCATTAGCTTCACCATCAGTTAGCGCTTCATTCTCATTGTAGGTCGTATCATCGGATTCTCCTGACTCATAATCTTGAACATTGGCCGTCTGATTATTCCTTTCAGCACTTCGTTTATTACTAGCGTAATATTTGTAGGCAAAATAAGCTCCAGCCGCCATACCAATTAATAGCAATAAAGAAAGTAAGTATTTGAGTAAAGTGCCCATTTTAGGACGACCCATACCTTTCTCACTGTGAGTATAATCTAGATCTTTGAAGCTTTTGGCGTTTGCCAACGTACTATCCTCTGTCTCTCCAGATCGAGGCTCTTGATAAATTTTTATGGGATCCTGCTCTAAATCAAGAGTATCATCTTGAAAAAACTCAATTTGATCTGTTTTCATGGTGAAATGGCCTACACCATCCAACTCATATCGACCTGTTTTTCGCAATTCACGCTTAACGTCTTGACTAAATGTTTTAATATCATTAGAAGCTTTGGAAATACTCACATTCTCATGATTTGCAATAAAAGTGGCAAATCCATCATCTATAACTCCAATTGGAGAAAAGTTAATTTTATAATTTGGAGGATAAACAGCTCCTTCGTCATTACGAATTTGGGCTGCATCTCTCTTCAATTCTAAAGTACCTAGACCACTGATAGCACAATATTTGTTCTTCAGCAGAAAGCTAGATATGTAATTTTCTATCTGTATCATTTCAAAGCGATAAAAGTAAGGTGTTTTATTTTAATTCAGCATTATTCTTTGACGACCGTACTGATTTATTAAAAGAATACACCAAACCTCCTAATGCATTCAAACCATAATTTGGATAATTATACCAACGGTTATATTGATTGTTCAATAAATTATTAAGCTCTAAAAATAAATTCCACTTATTATTTAATTGATAATCAGCGCGTAGGTTCAAATCAAAAGCGCCAGCCAACTTGCCATCTGCTTGACTATTGGCAGGAACCAAATAATCTGTTCCGCTCCTCAAAAACAAATCACCCCTTAACGCCAAACGGTCCATGAGAGTGTATTTGGCAAATAAATTGGCTTGCATCGGTACATAGTGAAATGCTTTATCAAAGCTTTCTTTATTTAATAATGGTTCGTATCGAAGTTGTAAACCAGCATTGGTTTTATAATTCAGTTGATACTCAACATTGGCTTGCAACGAAAAAATAGTTGCATTTTTTTCATACCAAACATCAAAACTTCTATCACTGTTGGTATCATTAATATATAACGGTAAGTTTTTGACTTTACCACCACCTATTTTCAAATTGTAATTAATATTATCCAAAATAGCTCCTGTCAACTGACCATAATACAAAGTTCGTTTTGTTTGCTCCAAGTTCACCAAACTGATAAATGGATTCACTTGTGATAACTGCTTGTAAGAGTTCGCGACTAACTCACTTTCAACACCAACTTCTGCTTTTGCGTTAAGCAATGGAGAAAATTTAGAAACACTCGCATTGGGTAAAAATGCTATATTTTTAGCCAAGGCTACATTCAGTCCAAGCGTTACATTTATATCATCTACTTGTTTCGTTACAGTGGGTTTGAAGACCACAAAAGAAGAACCCGTATTGATGTTGGTTGGTTTATCTGAACCGCCTACTAAACCATTAGCCTGAACCTCTAATCCTAAACCAGCTGTTGTTTTTTCATTGATTGTTTTACTAAATGGAACATCGGCTATAAAAGAAAGTTCACTTCCTGACCAATCTCCTCCATCACTATTAATGTTGTACAATCCAGCACCAATTGTGCCCTTGGTTTCAACTCCTTTTATCAAGTTTACCAAAGGCTTTATGTTTGATAAAATATTGATATCCAAAAAACGATTTCGAGCTTCCGCAGATACAGCAGATTCTAGGGCACCGTATGGTCTGTAAACATTTCGTTCAACGGTTAGTGCTGAATTAAAGTCAAATCGGTTGCTTTTATTATGACTCAGCAATCGTAATTGATTCTGCGATGCTTGCTGAATGAAATTTGAAGATTTAGAAGCCCGATGAACATAGCTTAGATAAAGTTCTTTGTTTACATCTTGGCTTAAATCATAACCAATTTCTGCATGTGTTGTTCTGTAATTTCCGGCTCCTATTTTTATGAAATTGTTTCTGGCTTCTCCATAATTTCGATTTGTATTATTTAATGCCACTGGGGTTATCGGAAGCGGTTTATAATTAAAATCAATTTGCTGACTAGGCAACTGATAAATAAAAACATACGGATTAGCCTCTACAAAAGGCACATGACTTGGCACATAATTTGGCTTCATACTATCCATTTCGTTCAGTGCCATCGCCGCTGAAATCTCTCCTGTTGTGTCTAAGTAATTTGAGTACGCCAACTTCAGTTTTTCTTTTTCATTTTCATGCATATGGATGTAAGCATTTGTCAAATATGCATTGCGAATGAGTAATGGGCTATTGCCACTTCCTGGCTTATCCATAAACCGATAATTGCTAGCCAAAGCTTCTCCATATTGCCCCAAACGATAATGGCATTCTGTTTTCCAGAATTCTGCCAATCCTACCAGATTATCATTTACAGGGTATTTCTTTGACTCGGTAAAATGAGGTATCGCCAAATTGGGATTCCCATCTTTTAATAACTGAATCCCTCGAGCGTAATTTACTTTTTGATAAATTGACTGAAAAACCGGTGACAGGTTCCCTAACTTTCTTAATGAATTACTAGCCTTATCAAAATTCTTTGATTTAATGTTTAGCAATGCTTGCATTTCAACGGCATCTCTATAATATTTCGATTTAGGGTATTTGGTAATGAATTGTTCCAGTTGTTTTTCGGTGTCTTTCTCTTCGCCTAAATCATAGCTCAATTTCGCTGCATTAAATAGTACATCTTCTTTCAATTTGCCTAATTTGTTGGTTGCCAATGCCTCTTTGAAAACAGACAAGGCACTTTTCTTCTCCCCATTTTTTAAATAACTTAAGCTCAAATAATAAAGAGATTGAGCAAACAATTCAGTTCCATTATTCTTCACTTGCTTAAAATATAAAATAGCGTCATCTAACTCTCCTAATTGATACTTTCCATATCCTAATCTGAAATAATCGTCATTTCGGACATTCTTATCATTGTTCACAAAATTCACTAGATACTTTTCAGCTTCATTAAATTTTCCGCGCTCGTAATAAATCTGACCCGCCAGTTGGCTCATAGCACCATTGTATGGAGCATCTGGCTTTTTTAAATAGCGCAATGCCTTTTTCAACGCATCATCTTTATCTCCCTTAAAATATTTTAATTCCGCAATATAAAAAGGCACAATATCCTTGTACTGTTCTTGATTTTTTACGGCCTCAAAGCTTTTTAGAGCCGCATTATAATCTCCCTTGTAGTAAGACAGCACTCCATGATAATAATTTCCAGGACTAAAATATTCTCCTTTTACATCTTTTATGGAAGCGAATAAGGGATTCACCTTGTCCAACTGATTGTTGAGCAAATAGCAATAAGCTAGTTCAAAATTGCGTTGCGTAATCTCATCATTACTCAAGTAATTGATACTCGCCTTTTCATAAAACGGGATTGCCTGAATAAAACTTTGTTGCGCAAAAAGTGATTTTGCCATTTTAAAATAGCCATACTGTTGCAATGCATTGAAAGGAGTTTCTGCAAGAAAAAGTCCTAAATCTGCCATTGCGCCATCTTGCTTTAAGGATACCTTAGAAAGCAATAAATAAAAATTAGCTGTGGCCAATTGTAAAGCATCTTCCTGCCCGATGGGGGTTCGTTCAGTTTTGAGCAATTCCTTATTTAAGTATTGTTCTACCAAATCTTTTGACTTTTGGTAATGACCATATTCATAATGCTCAATCGACTGCTTTAGCAATCTATGTTGTTCTGTAAACTTTAATGAGAATTGCGCGTTTACTTTCGCAAATAACATCACTGCTAAAACAGTGAGACTAAGTTTTTGTAGAAAATTCATGTTGGGTATAGTTTAAGTTCACTTTTTAGAAAGACCAGTTCAATCCAACACTGGGGAAGAGTGGCAACTGATACTCTCTTGTATTTCTAATTCGATCTATATAAAAAATATTTCGTTGATTGTATGCATTCGTCAAACTAGCATTAAATTCAATTACCGATTTATTCTTTAATTCAAATTTTTTGGCAGCAGATATATCCAAACGATGATAAGCGGATAAACGACCACCATTGATATCATCAGCATAAAGAATACCTAAGTTTCCGTTTTGCGTAAGGTAATTTGTACTCAAACCACTTGAAAAATCCATCTGCTCAAAGAAAGATTGTGTTTGTGTAAATGGAAAAGCAGATCCATAGTTAAATCGTGCGGAGAATGTCCAATCATCTTTTTCACCAGCAGTGTAAGACAATAATAAATTTACATTGTGTCTTCTGTCAAAAGGAGTTGGGTAACGTTGTTCACCGTCAAAACGATCTACATAACCATAAGAATAAACTCCCCAGAAATAAATTCTGTTTTTGGTATACTTCGTTGTGAAATCAATTCCATACGCCTTTCCTGTTTCAATCAAAAAGTCAGAATCTCCGGGTTCTAATTTATATCGATTAATCGTTAGAAGTTGGGTGAAATTCTTGAACCAAGGCTCCAACGTAAATTCAAAATTTCCTTTGTCCACTTCTATACCACCGATAATGTGATATGCTTTCTGAACATTGTTATTTACATTTTTCCCTTGCCGATCAGCAACTTGGAAAGAAGGTGCTGTCAAAAATCCTGTAAAAAAGTTTACAATATCACGATCCGATTTTGAAGAAATTAAATTTTGAGAATACAAACCGGCGGAACCTTTTAATCGGACATTATCCGATATATTATACTTGAATGCCATACGCGGCTCTAATCGAGTGGCCGGTATCGATGCATAATACTGCAAACGAATCCCGGGTTCTATGATTAACTTGTCGCCAAAATTCTTTTTACCTTTTACGTAAACACCCAGTTGCGTAGTGTACTGACTTTGATCTAATGGCAAACCTAAAAAGTTGAAATAATTATAAACCGTTTTAAAGCCATTGAATTCAACCCCATACTTCAGCTCGTTATGATTTTGAAGATAAGATGTGACCGAAATGTTCGCATCAAAACCATTGATATTACTGCTGCGCGGTCTGTTATCCGCTTCTTCTAAATTAATTTTATAGTCACTAAAATAAAGACCACCCGAGATTAAAGAACTAGCACCACTCGGCGAGATAACAAAATTGGTTCCCATTCCGTAATTTTTCCAATTCAAATCAGAGGTTCCTTGAAAGTTTACCTTATCGTCAAAATTGAAACCGAAGAAACTAAACTTACCACCAGAAGCAGCGTTTAAATTTATTTTTCCGTAGACGTCTGTGAAATTATAAGGAAGTTTAGTCGCATACGGTTCGCCCAGACCACCATATAAAGCGGAAGAGCTTTGTCTCAAATAAGAATGTTTTACAGAGGCAAGAAAAGTTACTGAACCGCCTCCTTCTTCTTTTGGTTTGCTCAACGGACCTTCTAAAAATGCTTTTGCTAAAATTGGATTTACACCAATCTTTCCCTTCACTTTGTTTTTGTTTCCATCTTTGGTAGTCACATTCACAATTGCCGACGTTCTATCTCCATATTCTACACCAAAACCTCCACTCATAACTTCTGCATTACGAATTGCCTCCGTTTCAAAAACAGAGTACAAACCAATGGAGTGAAACGGATTGTAAATTGTCATTCCGTCTAGTAGAATCTTATTTTGAATCGGCGAACCACCTCGAATATAAAGTTGACCACCTTGATCTCCTGTAGAAACAACACCTGGCATTACACTTAAATACTGCGCGATATCAGGTTCCCCGCCAATACTTGGAAGTAATTTTAATTCTTTGGGAGTGATTTTAGTAAGTGCTACTCCAGTTTCAAATTTCTTTTCTACCTTTTTACGAGTGATTACTACTTTCTTAAAAGTTCTAGGTCTTTTCTTTAAAAATATCTTCGTGCTTTTCGTAAAATTGGCTTTAATCTCTATGGTTTTATTAGTGGTTTCATAACCTACTGAGCTGACTCTCAACGTAATGGTTCCTACTGGTAGTTTTGGAATATTAAAGAAACCAGAATTATTTGACTTACTTCCTATGGTAGTTCCTTCTACGGCCACGGTAGCAAAAGGCAAGGGTTCTTCTGAACCTTTTTCATATACAAAACCTTTCACAGCACCCTGCTGAGCGAATGTAGCACCCGCAAACAATAGCAATACAGCCAGTATCAGCAACTTCTTCATAATAAAATATTAGGTCGTAAAGATAGGGCAAACATCTTTGAATTACTTTTGGTGTTTATAACATTTTATCCATGAAACCCGCACTTCCGCAAGGCACACGAGATTTTGACTCCACCACAATTACGAAACGAGAATATATCCTAGATATCATAAAGGAACAATTTGTGCTTCATGGTTTTGAACCTTTAGAAACCCCCGCCTTTGAGCGTTTGGAGACCCTTATGGGTAAATATGGCGATGAGGGCGATAAGCTTATTTTCAAAATATTAAATAATGGCCTAGATAAAAAAGAAAACAAGGAAGCTGTGAAGCAAAACTTTGAAAACGTTTTGTCAGGAAAAAATGACTCCAACATTACGCAACGAGCGCTTAAATATGATTTAACGATTCCCTTTGCTCGGTATGTGGCCATGAACTTTGGCAACCTAGCGATGCCCTTTAAACGATTTCAAATTCAAAATGTTTGGCGTGCTGACAGACCACAGAAAGGTCGGTACCGAGAATTTACTCAATGCGATGCAGATATTGTAGGAAGCCCTTCTTTACTTAATGAAATTGAGCTTGCTGATATTTATCACAAGGTATTTAATAAACTCAAAATACCAGTAGAAATCTGTATCAATAATCGAAAAGTATTGACTGCTCTTTCTGAATTATGTGGCCCCGCGAATTCCATGACAGATCTAGCAATTGCGATAGATAAACTGGATAAAATTGGTCTTGAAAAAGTTTTGGAAGAACTCCGCAATAGAAAATTTAGTTATGATGCGATTGATATAATAAAGCAATACCTTCAAACGCAAACTCTGTCGACTAATGAAGAAAAAATAGAATCTATTACTCAGCTATTAGGAGAAAAAGGAAAAGCAGGCATCGATGAATTAAAAGAAGTTCTGGCTTCAAGTCCGTTCTTAACTATTGATTTCACGCTGGCACGGGGATTAGATTATTATACGGGAAGCATTTTTGAGGTTAAGCCTACTGAAGTAAAAATCGGAAGTATCGGTGGTGGTGGTCGATATGATGACCTAACCGCTTTATTTGGTTTAAAACAAGATGTGCCGGGTGTTGGTATTTCATTTGGAGTAGACAGAATTTATGATGTGCTAGAAGAAAGCAACGGCTTCCCCGAAAAAATTTCTCAACAAAAAACAGTACTCGTTGCAAACTTTGGTCCAGAATATTCGCAGGATATTTTACAAATAGCAACCGATCTTAGAAAAGAGAAAATTAGCTGCACACTGTATCCGGATGCTAAAAAAATAGACAAACAGTTTAAATACGCCAATCGTAATAGTTTTGATTTTATTATTCTTTTCGGTGAAGATGAAAAAGCCCAAAACAGTGTTCAACTAAAAAATCTAGCAACTGGTGAGCAGTTGAATACCTCAATACAAGAAGCCATCCAAACGATACAGAAAGCTTAATGAAAAAGATTCTGCAGGCAATATATTCTGTTTATATCATGCTAATTTTTTTAGTCATGCTATTGCCTTCTTTTCCTTTTTGGATTTTGATTTATTTTTTACCGTTAAAAACGCGCGATAAAATTGTCCATTACTTACTTAAAATTTATTCTAACTTTTGGTGCTATACTACCGGAATTATTCCAAGAAAGTATCATAAGGATAAAGTAGATTTTAGCCAATCTTATGTCATTACAGCCAATCATCAAACCTACTTTGACCCGGTACAAATGTATACTGCCTTACCTACGTATTTTAAAGGTGTAGGAAAAATAGAGGTCAACAAAGCACCGCTATTTGGGCTACTATACCGAATGTCAGTCATAGTAGTTGATAGAAGTTCTATGCGTAAAAGTGCAACCACCTTCCGAAATATGGTTCGTTATTTACAAGATAATTGGTCTGTGGTAATTTATCCTGAGGCAACCTTTCCGGATCAAATTCAAGACAAAATGTTGGCCTTTAAAAAAGGTCCATTTGCATTAGCCCAAAAAGAAAAAAAGGCTATTCTTCCCATGTTATTTATCGATGCAACAGACCGTATGCACCCTACTAGTTTTTTCCGTTTTACGCCTGGCTATTTAACTACCGTTTTTTTACCAACTATTGACACCCAAAAATTCGAAGAAGAAATTAAACTGCGAAAATTCACGCAACAATATATGCAGGCTTGTTTGGATTATTGTAGAGAGAAAGATTGTATTGGGGTTTGGGAGTTTGCAGATAAGTACCTTAACCAAAATAAATGAAAGTCTCAAACGATATAAGCCCTGCAAATTGGTTACTTAAAGGTAGTATTACAAACTATTCTCCGAATCAGGCCGGATCAATTTTTCCAATAAGATTTAATCGATACTTCAAGTTGTTTCTTCCAATTGGTATTTATAACGAAAATCTGAAAAGGAATAGAAGAATAAACTATTCCGAATTAGCGGAATTAATTGATTCGAAATACAATAAATCATTTTCAATTAGTGAAATATTTTTTCAAAAAAAAACTTGGCCGGAAGGTTTTAATACTGGAGAATTTGATTTAGAATTCATGGATGATTTATTTGACCTATTAAATAGAGAAGAACCTGTTTACTTTTATGGTTCGGGCGATGATCTTGTTCCAGAAAAATTCGAGGCTCCTTATATCATTCAGGACAACCTAGAAATCCTGCCCAACTTAGTTGAGCAACTAAACTTCAACAATGATTGGACGCTATTCAATTTTTATCCAAGAAATATTTTTGATAAAAACAAAACGTGGTCAATTGGTTGGAATGTTGACATTCATGAAGTGGGAATCTTAATTTTGGGCTGCAACGATGAAATTGGCAGCAGAATAATATCGCAGAGTAATTTAGATTTCGAAGAACTTAATCCAGGTGATTATTATCTTAACTTTGGTAAATAAAGTTTTACAATGTTCGCAGACATCCTCTTACCCTTACCACTCAAAGCAACGTTCACCTACGGTGTACCTATAGAATGGCAGGAGAAAATCAAAGTAGGTCAGCGTGTGGAAGTATCTTTTGGCAAAAGTAAAATGTACAGTGGCATCGTAAAAAAAGTACACAACAATAAGCCTGAAGGTTATTCTATAAAACCTATCAAAAACATTATTGACCCGACACCAATAGTTACTCAAACCCAATTAGAATTGTGGGAATGGATGGCATCCTATTACATGTGTGCCGAAGGCGAGGTTATGAATGCTTCATTACCGGCATATTTAAAATTAGAAAGTGAACAAATTATAACCCTAAACCCGGATGCCGAAATTGATGAAAGTGAATTAAGTGACGAAGAGTTTATTCTTATTGAAGCATTGAGAAGTAAAATGAGCAAATAATAAAACTATGACAAACCCGAAGATTGGAGAAGGAAAAATAAGCGGCGTAATTTCAATATTTCTAGCCAGTTTGGCTTTATTGGCTATCATATGTTTTCGCTTTCCGGAATGGTTTACAACAGCAGATTTTAGAGAAGTTTATACCGCTGAAATGATGGAGAAACTTATGATGATTGTTATCATTGTTTCCTTTGCTTTTGCTCTGTTAAGTTTTGTGCTTAGCAAGAATAAAAAGTATGCTGTAATTGCATTAGTTATTTGCTCTTTATCCATTTTGTTGGGCGGATTAAGTGTTGAGGGACGCGCGGTTAGCAAAGTAAATTTTAGTTTAGGATTAGACTGGCTTTTACTAGATTTATTACTGATGGCGCTTTTGTTTGTGCCGATAGAACTCGTCTTTCCCAAGCGAAAAAATCAAGCTCGATTTCATGAAGAATGGCGCACAGATTTGGTTTACTTTATTATCAGTCATCTATTCATTCAATTTTTTGGAGTCATTACCAAGAAGCCAGCGGAAACTTTTTTTGGTTGGGCTGAATTATCCAGCTTGCAAGCTTGGGTGCAAAGTTTGCCTTTTGTGTTGGAGCTATTTTTAGCCCTTTTTCTTACTGACCTTTTTCAGTATTGGACGCATAGAATTTTTCACTCCAATATGTTTTTGTGGCGCTTTCATGCGGTGCACCACTCTACGCAATCTATGGATTGGCTAGCAGGTTCTCGCACGCATTTTATTGATATATTTTTTACTCGTGCCTTATCGTATGTGCCCCTGTATATTATGGGTTTTTCTTCGCTTACGTTTAATATCTACATCATTTTCATAGCCATTCATGCTGTTTTGATTCATGCCAATACTCGAATCAAATTTGGCTTTTTGCGCTTTTTAATTACGACCCCGCAATATCATCATTGGCACCACTGTTTGGAAAAAGAGTATTACGGCAAAAATTTTGCCGTTGTATTTCCCTATATTGATATGATGTTTGGCACATATTATCTACCCAAGGATAAATGGCCCAAAGGCACGGGATTAGATGAAGCGGATTTCCCAAAAGGCTTTTTGAAACAGCTTGTTTATCCATTTCGGAAAAATCCTTTTAAAAACACGATTGACCCAAAAGACAAGAGTCAGCGATAGATTGTAAATGACAGAATTTTGACAAATCGAAAATAACAATTGTGGTTTTCGTTACTGAATCTTCGTAACTTTATATAAGTGAAACAGTTTTTGCTTATTCTATTATTCTTTTTGTGCAGTAGTCCATTTAGTTGGTCTCAGGATAATATTATCAGAAGCCAACAAAAATTTCCCGAACAACTTGAGTCTCAAACTAACGTTATCAAAAAAATGTTGCCGGTTTTAGATAATAAAAACGTTTCGTTGAAAGTGCGTTTTTTTAATCAAAGCAATTTTTCCAAACATTACACCTTTGATGTATTGGTCAATCGATTTCCTGTATTTACCAATTTTGTAAAAGTGAATACAGATAAACAAAATAATATCATTTCGGTGGCCAACAATTTGATAGATCTTCAAAATCTAAATCAGGCTTTTCTGAACAAAGAACAAAAACAATGGAGCTTGCAAAAGCCGAATTTCAGTCATTGGGAGGATGGAGAGCGAGTGAAAAATACTTTTTTGGCTATCTACGAATACAATCAAGTTACAGAATTAGTTCAGGTGCAAGAGGCATGGGACAAAACATATGATAAAACTAAATTAATCACCTTGAACGGCGAAGTCATTGGAGAGTGGAATCATCAACGAAAATTTGGAATAGACACTTTTGTAAACGCCAATGTGTTTGACCCAGATCCACTTACTTTTCTTAGCAAAATGTACGGCTCTCCCTATGTAGACTCTAATGACATTGATATTCCTTGGATGGCAGCGGCTTATTTGCCGGTAAACATTCCAGCAGTTTATGACACATTCGTAAACAAATTTTTCTTAGAAAGCGATTATGTAAAAATCGATGATATCGAATCGCCCAATAATCCTCCTGCGAGTTCAGCGACAAATAATTTTTACTTTAATCGATCGCAGACAGGTTTTGAAGAATGCATGGTAGCATATCATATCAATGTGTTCCATGACCACATGAGCACCTTAGGATATGACACGCTCATGGATTTGCAATTAGAAGCAGATGCACATGGTCAGTTTGGTTCAGACAATTCAGTGTTTAATAGAAATGGAGGTGCTCCGACAATCATTTTTGGCGATGGCGGCATAGATGATGCAGAAGATGCCGATGTAATCATTCATGAATACAGTCATGGTGTAAGCTGGAGCGCTAATGCCAATACTTTTTTTGGCTCCGAACGACCTGCTCTTGATGAAGGAATTGCTGACTATTTTGCAACTTCCTATTCTAGAAATTTATCTAGTTTTAATTGGCAAAAAGTATTTAGCTGGGACGGGAATAATGGAAATTGGCAAGGAAGAACTGCAACGACTTCGGCAAACTATTCGTCTCCATTTTCGGGGAATTTATATGCCTTAGGAGAAGTTTGGAATGCTGCCATGCAAACAATATATACAGACCTGGGCAGAAATACTACGGATGAACTCATGTTGGAAACATTGTATTTCCTTACCGATAATACAACATTGCCGGATGCTGCTCGATATATGATTCAAGCGGATTCCATAATAAACGGTGGGGCTAATATGATTTCAATTTGTCATGCTTTTGCGGCCAAAAGTATTTTAGCATGGAACTGTTATCCTACTAATATCTCAGAGGTAAAAACTAAAAATCATTCAATTAGGCTATCGAATTCAATGTCATTTAGTCAAGGATTGGGTAATGCTTATTTTGAACTTGACCAAAACGTGAAGGCTACTTTGGTTGTTTATGACCTCAACGGACGAAAAATGGAGAGTATAAGTTTGAAAACAAATCGATTAGAACTGGCTCCACAACAGTTTGCACCTGGGATTTATATCGTGCAGATAACAACTGCTAAAGGAATATCAACCTTCAAGCTAAGCCGAAACTAGGGCATAATCTAGATGCCATATACCAGATTAGAAGCCACTAACTAAAGGATTTCCACCTGCCGTTTAAGCGTTAAAATAGTCCGTTTAACCTATAAACACTTTAAACAAAAGGTATCTAATCATCTTACAACGTACATTTGTGCAACTTTTCTTAGAACTATGGACAAAAATTCCGCAATTGGATTTGGTTTATTAATGGTGCTCTTGGTAGTGTGGATTGTATTTAAAAGCCCACCCGAGGACAAAAAACCAAATGACCCAAAGCAAAAAACTGAAGTTGTACAAGATTCAGTAGCTAATAATGCTATTGATACTACAAAAACAATAAACGCATCGGTCATTGACAGCAATCAAACTACTGAAGAGGTTGTCGTGACACAAAATGCTGTATTAGAAAATAACTTACTAAAAATTTCATTTACCAATCAAGGAGCACATCCGACCGCTGTTGAATTGAAAAATTTTCAGACTTATACTAGTTATGAAAATAAGGTTAAACAGAATTTAATATTGTTTGATGGGGCTCAAAATAATTTTGATTTTGAGTATCAGAAAAATGGCATTACGCAAAACACCAAAAAGAAAGGCTTTACACAAACGATAAGTCCTGATGGCAAAACCATACAATATAAAAATGCTGATGGTTTTGAAATTTCTTATTCTTTACCCGATAGTAGCTACTTGATTGATATCGTTGTGAATACAGGAGGAATGGATAAAAGTAAGGACCTAACTCTTTTCTGGAATGGCCAATCAATACACACCGAACGTGAGAAAGAAGCTGAATCTCGATATGCCCAAGTTTGTTACGAAGGTGTAGAAGACGGATTTGATACTTATGACATTACTGAGAAAAAAACAGAGAATTTTGATAGTCAACAATTGAAATGGGTCACTTTTAAAAGACACTTTTTTAACACGACACTAATTCCAGTGGGAGATCCTTTCATAAAGGGAGAAGTAACTATGGCGCCTACAGAAGAAGGTGATTCTAGTCGCATTTCTAATTTTAATGCTAAACTTTCACTCAAGCCATCAGACCAAATGAAGTTTCAATACTTCGCAGGACCTAATGATTATGAATTGCTGAAATCATATGATAACAACATGCAAGAAATTGTACCATTGAGTTACGGAATATTTGGTTTCATAAAATACATCAACAAGGGACTCATTTTGCCACTTTTTAATTGGCTTTCTGGACTATTTTCTAATATGGGTGTGGTGATTATTTTACTGACTTTTATTATTCGTTTACTGATGTCTCCTTTCACTTATAAAAGTTATGTTTCCAGTGCCAAAATGAAGGCCTTAAAGCCTGAGCTAGACGAATTGAAAGAGCAATATAAAGACGACAAACAAGCATTTGGAGTGGAACAGATGAAACTATATCGAACAGCGGGGGTAAACCCATTGGGTGGTTGTTTGCCAGCGCTGTTGCAAATGCCGATATTCTTTGCCCTTTTCTCATTCTTCCCACACGCTATTCAATTAAGGCAAAAAAGTTTTGCATGGGCTAATGATTTATCATCTTATGATTCTATCGTTAAACTTCCGATTAATATCCCCATGTATGGTGATCATATTAGTTTATTCACGATTCTCTTTGCCGTAACCAGTATACTTCTTGCTTTGTATAGCATGAGCAATGCAACTATGGATCAGAGCAATCCTGTAATGAAATATATGCCATTTATTATGCCGATTATGTTCCTAGGAATTTTTAATAAGTTCGCGGCGGCACTTACTTTATACTATTTCGTATCCAACTTGATTACCTTGGGCTTGCAAGTGATTATCAGAAAATTCATAATTGATCCTGATAAAATTCGAGCAAAGATTCTAGCTAAAAAGAATGAACCTCCAAAGGAATCTAAATTCATGAAAAAGATGAAAGAGATGCAAGAAAAGCAAGCAGAACAGGCGCAAACTCGAAGTCAACGAAGAAAATAAATTAGAAAGCGACATTGAATAATGTCGCTTTTTTTTATCCAATGAGTCATACTATTTTGCAGTTCGATAAATGAATTGGATACTGAAAATAAAGCATTGGCAATTATTCGGAATTTGCTATGTCCCTCAAATAGTCGGTTTTATATTACGAAATTATTGGAGTCCGTTATTTTTTATTTTGGGGACTGCAGTGTATTTGATTTGGATTAGAGAATTAAGTGTTTATTGTAGCGCTAAAATTACTAAAGTCATCAATCAGGAAAAATCAAATTTCGTAGGATTGAATCTAGGCCTTGTTTTAAGTTTTTTATCAAGCTCAATGTTAGTTATTCTTTTCTTTAGCTACCCCTACAATAATCCCAACATTCCAATCGCACCCTTTATAATTTATTTTATTTCCACTTTTTACATATTAATAATTGTTTCGAAACAACTTAGATTAACTATTGGAACTAAGGCTATGCGGGCAGGATCAATTTTAAACAACTTTGCACTACTCTTGTGGTATCCCATAGGAATTTG
This sequence comes from uncultured Chitinophagaceae bacterium, assembly GCA_964389575.1. Taxonomy (GTDB): domain Bacteria; phylum Bacteroidota; class Bacteroidia; order Chitinophagales; family Chitinophagaceae; genus JAGNRR01. The sequence goes on along the minus strand of CAYMFF010000010.1, from coordinate 7,368 downwards.
GTATTTGCAACCTGTCATGAATATATTACAAGAAGAAGAGCAATCACTAAAAGAATAGTGCCTGAAACTACCGTTTCAAGAACTTACTATAGTACGTTTTGCCCGTTTCGGATTGTAAGCGAAGGAAATAAATACCGCTTTTTAGATTTGAGATATCTATAGAAAAACCATTCGATGCAATACTTGTTTTTTCTGCCACCACTTTTGATTGCAAATTGTAAATCTGAATCTTAAATTGACCTTGAGGCAACTGTCCCTCTTCTACAAATAAATAATCTGATACGGGATTCGGATAAATTTTGAGAACTTTTAGTTGTGCGTCATCTAATCCAACGGTAAAACTGTTGCAAGATAAATTACTACCGAAGTTTCGTATTGTATTATACTCATGACAGACCAAACCATAACTCGGATCAGTTAATAATACAGTAGGGTATAATAATTCATAGGGTGATCCAATCCCTTCAATCCAAACTCTTGGCTGACCCGTATTGGAAACAATAGAATGAACATAAAAATGTTTACGGGCTATGTTCAATATCGATATTGTTTTAATTGAATCCAAGACAACCGTATCTAATATATTGGGCTGATTAAAAACAGTATTAATAGTATCTCCTGCGGCTGCGCCAAAATCATAAAGCAGATAATCTGTATTGGCAGAAACATTAAAGACAAAGACTTTTTTATTTGCGGTGTCATTGCGCAAATAAAACCCGCCAGTAGCGGGCACATAACTCTGGCTAAATTGTTTCTCAATTCGATAATGTGTTTCCCCTCCTAAAAAGTAGGGCACCGAATCTTTTGAAAAGTAATTATAACTGCTAGTACCCATGAGGCCAGATTCATTATACTGCCATCGAGTATCTCTAAATTGGAAAGGTTTGTAAACCTGAGCCGAAAGTGTAAAGCTGACTGTCAAAAAGCATAAAACAAGAATTGCATGTCGCATAATACCTAAAATTAAGGATAAGCAAGAACTTTTGAGTGGAAAGAAGCAAAATATCCCAACTTGATTACCCAAATACAATTCACGTCATTGCTTTTAGATTAATATTTGAATCTATATTTTTAAAAATTGGAGAACTAAAATTTTAATCTTCTTTAACTCAAAGCAGTATGCCCTTTCTTATTTTTACGCCTGCTAAATAATAAGTATGGAAACAGTATCATCAGACATTAGGGAACTTAATGAACGCATTCAACAAAAGAGTGCATTTATTGATTTACTCCAAACAGAGTTGTCTAAATCAATTGTAGGTCAGAAATACATGACCGAGCGATTATTAATTGGCTTACTTGCCGGTGGTCACGTTTTATTGGAAGGTGTTCCTGGTTTGGCAAAAACCTTGGCGATTCGGTCTTTATCTTCTGCTGTAAATGCAAAATTTTCTCGAATTCAGTTCACGCCGGATTTACTGCCAGCTGATGTTGTGGGAACAATGATTTATAATCAGCGCGAGAATAATTTTGAAGTTAAGCAAGGACCCATTTTTGCCAACTTTATATTGGCCGATGAAATTAATCGTGCTCCAGCCAAAGTACAATCCGCTTTATTGGAAGCGATGCAAGAAAAGCAAGTAACCATAGGTGAAAATACTTACATATTAGAAAAACCGTTTTTAGTATTAGCGACTCAAAATCCAATTGAGCAAGAAGGAACGTATCCATTACCCGAAGCACAAGTAGATCGTTTTATGCTGAAGGTCGTTATTGGATACCCAAACCGTGAAGAGGAAAGAGAAATTATTCGTCAAAACATTCAACCACAAGGCCGTCAAGCTATCAATGCCGTTGTTACAAAAGAAGATATTTTAGAAGCAAGAAAGCTTGTTCAGGAGGTCTATATGGACGAGAAAATTGAAAAATATATTATTGATATCGTATTTGCTACACGTAATCCGGAAGAATACAATTTAGCAAAATTAAAACCGCTCATCGCTTATGGAGGGTCTCCACGAGCCAGTATCAATTTAGCATTGGCTAGTAAAGCTTATGCATTTGTAAAACGAAGAGGGTATGTTATCCCAGAAGATGTACGCGCGGTTTGTCAAGATGTAATGCGACATCGTGTGGGTATTACTTATGAAGCAGAAGCGGAAAATATGACCAGTGAAATGATTGTAAACGAAATACTGAATGCAGTGGAGGTACCATAATCAATTACGAATTACGAATGAAATAATTACGCTAATGCGTTTTAATTCGTAATTCATAATTAAACAATTCGTAATTGAGCAACGCAACCAACATATCATCACTTTTAAAAAAAGTCCGTCAGATAGAAATAAAAACGAAAGGGCTTTCTAACCACATTTTTAGTGGAGAGTATCAAACCGCCTTTAAAGGGAGAGGTATGAGTTTTAGTGAAGTTCGAGAGTACCAGTATGGCGATGATGTTCGGAGTATCGATTGGAATGTTACAGCTCGTTACGCCAATCCTCACATCAAAATTTTTGAAGAAGAAAGAGAATTGACATTAATGCTAATAGTAGATGTCAGTGCGAGTTCTTTGTTCGGAACTAGTCAGAAAAAAAGAGAGACGATTACAGAGATCTGTGCGACCCTCGCTTTTAGCGCAATAAGTAATAATGATAAAGTAGGTGTGATTTTTTTCTCCGATAAGGTCGAGAAATTCATTCCTCCTAAAAAAGGGAAAAGTCATATTCTATATATCATTCGAGAGTTAATTACTGTAGAACCACATAAAGGGGCCAAAACAAACATAGAAGAACCCTTGCGCTTTTTGAATAATGTAATCAAGAAAAGAAGTATTGCATTCGTGATGAGTGATTTTATAAGTCCAGACTTTAAACAATCCCTCAGTATTGCTAGAAAAAGGCATGACCTAATTGGGGTGCAAGTTTATGATCAGCGCGATGCGACCTTGCCCAACATTGGCTTGGTAAAAGTGCAAGACAGTGAAAACGCTCAAGAAGCATGGCTTGATACTTCCATGAAAGAATTGCGCGAATTTTATGACCAACGCTTTCAAAAAAAATGTGAGGAAATTCAAGAAACATTTACCAAATCAGGTGCTGATTTAATATCAGTAAGTACTGATGATGATTTTGTAAAACCATTAAAAAAATTCTTCAAAGGCAGATAATGCAACAAGTATTTACAAAAATAAAGTTTGCGAAGATTCAGTTTCTATTGATGGCATCAATAGTTTTTATTGTATTGCCCAGCGCATTGCATGCGCAAGAAGTCAGGTTGGAAACGACACTTGATAAAAATGAAATTCAAATAGGCGATCATCTAGTCTATAAAAACACATTAATTTTTGATCCTCAAAAATTCAGAGTGAAACTCCCTCGTTTGTCTGACACCTTCAATCATTTCGAAATCATCGAAAGAAAAAAAACGGACACCGCTAACCAGCGAAATCAGTTTCAACTATCGCAAGAAACGGTTTTGACCAATTTTGATTCTGGTGTTTGGGTTATTCCGAAACAAATTATTGCTGTAACACCATTAGATGGAAGCTCAGCTTATGAAATTGAGTCAAAAGAAGTTTCGGTAAGAGTGAATACCATTGCGGTAGACACTAGCAAACCCATTATGCCGATCTATGAAATCATTGAAGCTAAACAATCTTGGTGGGATGCATGGAAAATCTACATCCTAGGATTTTTGGGGCTATTGATATTCGGAATTATTCTTTATTTCATTTTCAAACAATTGCGCAATCGTGAGAAAAAACCTAAAGAAGAAAAGAAAATTTATGTAGCTCCTTGGGAGGTAGCCCAATCGGCACTAGAAAATCTAATCCAAAAAGAACATTGGTTGAGCAATCAGGAAAAACAACATCACACACGATTAACTGATATCATCCGAAACTATTTGGAAGATGCTTTTGAATTAGATTGCTTTGAAAAAACATCACAGGAAATTGTAACGAACGTAAAAAAATATCTTCAAAAAAACAAGTATAAAAAACGACAAGAAGAATTAGATAAGCTAAGAAATATTTTCTTTACGGCCGACTTAGTAAAATTTGCCAAAAGCAAGCCCACAGAGTCTGAGCACCTCAGAAGCAATGAAGAGGCTTTATCTTTTGTAGAAAGCACATCTACTTTTTTACAGCAACTAAAAGATACTAAAACAACCTCAAGCGAGTAATGCAAGCATTGTTTGACATAGAAAATATTTTGTTTGCGCACCCTTGGGCGCTTTGGGGTTTATTGCTACTACCTATTCTAATAGCGTTTCATTTTATGAAACGTAGCAAAAAACAAAGCACCTTAATTCTATCTTCTCTAGAAGGCTTACCGCTAAAAAAAGGAGGAGGAAAGGCGCGATTCATCCCATTGCTGTTTTGGTTACGCATGCTTTGCTTGGCTAGTATTATTATTGCATTAGCGCGACCGCAATCATTTAATGTAAATGAACAAGTCAATAGTGAAGGCATCGATATCGTTCTTAGTATAGATATTTCAGGGTCTATGTTGGCGCAAGATTTAAAACCCAACCGAATAGAAGCAGCCAAAAAAGTAGCTCAAGAATTTATTGATTCACGCCTAACCGATCGGATTGGATTGGTAATTTTCTCAGGTGAAAGTTTCACCTTGGCACCTCTCACCACAGATAAAAACATTCTTCAATTGCAACTTAAAAACGCTCAAGTTGGTCAATTAAAAGATGGCACAGCCATTGGGATGGGCCTTGGTACGGCCGTCTCTCGCATGCGCGAAAGCAAGGCTAAATCGAAGGTTGTAATTCTTCTTACAGATGGCGAAAACAATAGCGGATTGATTGACCCCGTGACAGCATTAGAAATTGCAAAGACCTATAAAACCCGAGTCTATACCATTGGTGTAGGCTCAATTGGCAAAGCACTTTCACCAGATCAAGATCTTTTTGGCAATATTATAATGGTAGAAAAGGAAGTCAATATTGATGAAGACCTGCTGAAAAAAATTGCCAATGAAACAGGAGGGAAATATTTCAGAGCAACGAATACAACAGCTTTGCGCAAAGTGTATCAAGAAATTGACAAGCTAGAACGCACCGAGGTTGAAATAGATTCTTATAAACGATACACGGAGAAATTTTTTCCCTTTGCGTTCCTGGCTATTCTATTTCTTTTCTTGGAGATTTTGTTGCGATATACTTGGCTGAGAAAGTTATCTTAAAAAGGGAGAATTTAATTTTAA
>CAYMFF010000010.1:0-2109 GCA_964389575.1 uncultured Chitinophagaceae bacterium | reverse complement strand
ATATCTCAAATGGGCACAAACAGGTTTTGATAAATAAAAGAATAGCCAAACGCACATTTCTGTTACCTAATCAGTATTTCAAAATACAATTCGAATAGATATTAAATATATAAGTTTGCTAGTTCTAAATATCTATAAACTGCCTAAAACGCTCACTTCTATCCTACTTTCTGCCACTATTTCAAGCAAACTGACATAATGTACTACTCATTTTTCAGTGGCACAATGCTTGACTTATAAGTACTTGTATAAAAAATTCAGATATAATGGGTAAAATAATAGGAATTGACCTCGGAACAACCAACAGCTGCGTAGCTGTGATGGAGGGAAATGAGCCAGTAGTGATTGCCAACGATGAAGGACGTAGAACAACTCCTTCCGTTGTAGCTTTTTTGGAAAATGGCGAACGAAAAATTGGTGACCCGGCAAAGCGCCAGGCAATTACCAATCCGCAGAAAACAATTATGAGCATCAAGCGTTTCATGGGGAGTCGATATGACGAAGTGAAAGCAGAAGCAGAGGATAGCTCTTACAAAGTGGTAAAAGGTGATAATAACACACCACGTGTAGAGATTGACGATAGAAAATATACACCACAAGAAATATCGGCGATGATTCTTCAGAAAATGAAGAAAACGGCTGAAGATTTTTTGGGTCAAAGTGTGACAGAAGCCGTAATTACGGTACCAGCATATTTTAATGATTCGCAACGTCAAGCGACAAAAGAAGCCGGAGAAATTGCGGGTTTAGAAGTTAAAAGAATTATCAATGAGCCTACAGCAGCTGCTTTGGCCTATGGTATGGACAAAAAAGATACCGATCAAAAAATAGCGGTATTCGATTTAGGAGGTGGTACGTTTGATATCTCTATCCTTGAATTGGGTGACGGAGTTTTTGAAGTAAAATCTACCAATGGTGATACGCACTTAGGTGGTGATGATTTTGATCGTGTTATCATGGATTGGTTAGCGGCTGAATTCAAAACTGAAGAAAATGTAGATCTACGAAAAGATCCTATGGCTTGGCAACGTTTGAAAGAAGCTGCCGAAAAAGCCAAAGTAGAATTATCTTCTTCTAGCGAAACAGAAATTAACCTGCCGTATATAACGGCTATTGATAATGTGCCAAAACACTTGGTTAAAAAATTAAGCCAAGCAAAATTTGAGCAATTAGCCGATGAACTTGTACAACGTACATTAGAGCCATGTCGTAAAGCCCTGAAAGATGCCGGTATGGACAAAGGTGAAATTGATGAGGTAATTTTAGTAGGTGGATCAACTCGTATTCCTAAAATTCAAGAAGTAGTAGAAAAATTCTTTGGTAAAAAACCAAACCGCTCGGTTAATCCTGATGAAGTAGTTGCTATTGGTGCCAGTATTCAAGGCGGTGTTTTGACTGGAGAAGTAAAAGATGTTCTATTACTAGACGTAACTCCATTGTCATTAGGTATCGAAACTATGGGTGGTGTTATGACTAAATTGATAGAAGCTAATACAACGATTCCTTCTAATAAATCAGAAACATTTAGTACCGCTGCTGACAATCAGCCTAGTGTACAAATTAGTGTAAAACAGGGAGAGCGTCCGATGGCTAAGGATAATAAATCATTAGGTGAATTTATTCTTGATGGCGTGCCACCTGCACCACGTGGTGTACCGCAGATTGAGGTAACTTTTGATATTGACGCAAATGGCATATTAACCGTAAGCGCTAAAGATAAAGGGACCGGTAAAACGCAAAACATTCGTATTGAAGCTGGTAGCGGACTAAGCGATGAGGAAATTGAGAAAATGAAAGCTGAAGCAAAAGCAAATGAAGAATCTGATGCTAAGTTGAAAGAAGAGGTTGAAAAATTGAACATGGCAGATAGCATGATTTTCCAAACAGAAAAACAACTGAAGGACTATGGCGATAAAATACCGGAGGAAAAGAAAGGACCCATTAATGAAGCACATGCTAAATTAAAAACAGCCCATGAAGCAAAAGATGTAGCGGCAATTGATACGGCACTCGAAGAACTGAATGCTGCTTGGACTGCTGCTAGTGAAGAGCTTTATGCAGCTATGAATGAACAGCAAGGTGCTGGTGGACCACCACCAAGCGGCGAAG